>NZ_ATXJ01000004.1:0-240000 GCF_000421625.1 Thermus islandicus DSM 21543
TCTGCGGGTGCATCTCCACCAGCTCCGCCGCCACGCTGATCACGTAGACGGGGCGGTCCTTGGGGGAAGGTTTGGCGGTCCCTCCGGGGGGAGGCAGGGCCTTGCGCTCCTCCAGCTCCTGCAGGCGGTCCCCGATCTCGGCCTTGAGGCGTTGCACCTCGGCCTCAAAGCGGGCCTGGAGGGCCTCGAGCTCGGTCCTCAACCGCATGATCTCCTCCACCCCCGCCAGGTTCACCCCCAGCTCCTGCGTCAACCGCCGAATCTCCCGCAACCTTTCAATGTCCCGCTCGGAGTAAAGCCGCGTCTTCCCCGAAGACCGCTTCGGCTTGATCAGCCCCTTCCGCTCGTACAACCGAAGCGTCTGCGGGTGCATCTCCACCAGCTCCGCCGCCACGCTGATCACGTACACCGGACGGTCCTTGTCCATGGCCCCTTAGCCCCTCCTGCTAAGCCCTTCTAACCCTCTTCATTATAAGGGCCCCCTGAAACCCAGGCGCAAGGAAGCTCTTTTGGCCGCTTCCACCACCTCTTTGGCCAGGCGGTGGGCCTCTTCTTGGGAAAGGCGGCGGCTGGGGGCGGAGAGGGAGAGGGCCGCCACTACCCGCCCTTCTGGGCCGAACACGGGAGCGGCCACGCACCGCACCCCCAGTTCCCGCTCCTCGTTGTCCAGGGCATAGCCCTGCACCCGCACCTCCTCTAGGGCCTCTAGGAGGCGGTCCCACTGGGTGAGGGTGTAGGGGGTATAAGGCTCCAGGACCAGTCCCTCCGGGATCCCGCCAAAGGCCAGGAGGACCTTCCCCACGCCGGTGGCGTGGAGAGGGGCCCGGGTCCCGGGGGCGGTAAAGAGGCGCACCAGCTGCCTCCCCTCCACCTGGTCCAGGTAGAGGGCCTCAAGACCCGAGCGCACCGCCAGGTTCACGCTCTCCCCGAAACGCTCCACCAAGGCCTCCATCTCCGGCCTGGCGGCCTGAAGCAGGTTCTTGCGAGGATACGCCTGGCCCACCGCAAAGCCCCGGGGGCCCACCCGATAGACCCCCCCCTCCTCTTCGGCGAAGCCTAGGCGAACCAGGGTTTGGAGGAGGCGGTAAAGGGTGCTCTTGGCCAAGCCCGTCCGCTCGGCCAGCTGGGAAAGCCCCCCCTCCCCCAGCTCCGCCAAGGCCTCGAGGACCCCAAGGCCCCGCTCCAGGGTTCGTACCTCCGAAGCCCCCTTCGCCCTAGGCCGCGGCATGGGCCCCAGGATACCGGGGGAGCCCGAGTTTTTCAATCCACGAAAAAACATTCCGTCCATTGACAAACCCGCGCCCCCTCCCTTAGGCTCAGGCCACCATGAAGGGCGTGGAAATCCTCAAGGACCATCCCCTCCTGAAGGAGGTGCTCACGGAAGAGGCCCTTAGGTTTGTGGTTGCCCTGCACCGGGAGTTCAACCCAGTGCGCAAGGCCCTCCTGGCCCGCCGCCAGGAGCTTTGGGCCCGGTACCAGGCCGGGGAGCGCCCAGGCTTCCTGGAGGAAACCACCTTCGTGCGCGGCGGGAACTGGAAGGTGGCCGAGGCGCCCGAGGACCTCCAGGACCGCCGCGTGGAGATCACCGGCCCCGTGGACCGGAAGATGATCGTAAACGCCCTGAACTCCGGGGCCAAGGTCTTCATGGCGGACTTTGAGGACGCCCTCTCCCCCACCTGGGATAACGTCATCCGGGGGCAGAAGAACCTCATGGACGCCGTGCGCCGCCAGATTGACTTTGTCTCCCCCGAGGGCAAGGCGTACCGGCTCAAGGAGAAGACCGCCACCCTGGTGGTGCGCCCGCGGGGCTGGCACCTCCCGGAAAAACATGTCCGGGTGGACGGGGAACCCATCTCCGCAAGCCTCTTTGACTTCGGCCTCTACTTCTTCCACAACGCCCACGAGCTCTTAAGGCGGGGAAGCGGTCCCTACTTCTACCTGCCCAAGCTGGAAAGCCACCTCGAGGCCCGCTTGTGGAACGAGGTCTTCCGCTTCGCCCAAGACGCCCTAGGCCTTCCCCGGGGAACGATCCGGGCCACGGTGCTCATTGAGACCATCCTGGCGGCCTTTGAGATGGAGGAGATCCTCTTTGAGCTCAAAGAGCACGCCGCCGGCCTCAACGCCGGGCGCTGGGACTACATCTTCAGCTGCATCAAGAAGTTCGCCACCCAGGCCCCCATCTTTCCCGACCGGGCCCAGGTGACCATGACCGTGCCCTTCATGAAGGCTTACACCGAGCTCCTGGTGAAAAGCTGCCACCTCCACGAGGCCCACGCCATCGGGGGCATGGCCGCCTTCATCCCGAGCCGCAAGGACCCTGAAGTGAACGAGCGGGCCTTCCAGCAGGTCCGGGCCGACAAGGAACGGGAGGCCTCCCAAGGGTTTGACGGCACCTGGGTGGCCCACCCCGACCTGGTGCCGGTGGCCATGGAGGTCTTTGACCGCCACCTGGGGGATAGGCCCCACCAAAAGCACATCAAGCGGGAGGACGTCCAGGTAAGGGCGGAGGACCTCCTGAACTTTGCGGTGCCCGGGGGGAAGGTAACGGAGGCCGGGCTTAGGAACAACGTCTCCGTGGCCCTCCAGTACCTGAACCAGTGGCTTTTGGGGAACGGGGCTGCGGCCATCTTCAACCTCATGGAGGACGCCGCCACCGCCGAGATCAGCCGGGCCCAGCTCTGGCAGTGGGTCCACCGTGAGGCCAGGCTGGAGGACGGCCGCACCGTCACCCCCGAGCTCTACCAAAAGATCAAGGAGGAGGAGCTCGCCAAGCTGGGGGGGCGGGGCAAGGAGCGCTACCGGGAGGCGGAGGAGATCCTGGACAAGCTGGTCCTCTCCCAGGAGTTCATTGAGTTTTTGACCCTGGTGGCCTACGAGTACATTGACTAGGCCCAAAGCGCGGCGGGGGCCTCTTCCGCCTTTTGCCCTAAAGTGGAAGGAAAGGAGGCCGAGCGTGGGGTTTCTGGAGGAACTCAAGGCCCTGCTACCCGGGAGGGTCCTCACCGGGGAAGCGGAGCTTGCCCCTTACGAGTCCGATGCCCTCACCGCCTACCGCAAGCGCCCTCTTGCCGTCGTATTGCCCGAGACCAAGGAGGAGGTGGTGGGGGTGGTCCGCCTATGCCACCGCTACGGGGTCCCCTTCGTGGCCCGGGGAAGCGGCACCAGCCTCTCGGGGGGCTCCCTTCCGGTGGAGGACGGCATCGTCATCGCCCTCAACCGGCTCAACCGCATCCTGCGCCTGGACCCCAGGGCCCGCATCGCCGTGGTGGAGCCGGGGGTGGTAAACCTCGAGGTTTCCCGCCAGGCCGCTCCCCACGGCCTTTACTACGCCCCGGACCCCTCCAGCCAGCCCGTGTCCACCATCGGGGGGAACGTGGCCTTCAACTCCGGCGGGGCCCATTGCCTCAAGTACGGGATGACGGCCAACCACGTGCTGGGCCTCGAGGTGGTCACCCCCGCGGGGGAGGTGGTGCGCCTGGGCGGGGAAAGCCTAGAAGGGGTGGGGCCGGACCTCTTCGGATTCTTTGTGGGCACCGAGGGGCTTTTGGGCATCGCCCTAGAGATCACCCTAAGGCTCCTTCCCCGACCCGAGGCGTACCACACGGTCCTCGCCGCCTACGAGAGCTTGGAGAAGGCGGGGGAGGCGGTGAGCCGGGTGATCCGCACAGGCCTCCTCCCTGGGGCCATGGAGATCATGGACCGCTTGGCCATAGAAGCGGCCGAGGCGGCGGTGAAGGCAGGCTACCCCAAGGCGGAAGGCCTCCTCATCGTGGAGCTGGAGGGCGAACGGGAGGAGGTGGAGGAGGAGGCCCATCACCTCCACCGCGTGATCCGGGAAAGCGGGGCCCTCGAGGTCCGGGTGGCCGCCAGCGAGGCCGAGCGCCAGGCCATCTGGAAGGGGAGGAAGGCCGCCTTTAGCGCCGTGGGCAGGTTATCCCCGGACTACATCGTCCAAGACGGGGTGGTGCCCCGAAGCCGGCTGGGGGAGGCCCTCAAGGAGATCCAAAGGCTCTCCCAGGCCTACGGCCTCCGGGTGGCCAACGTCTTCCACGCCGGAGACGGAAACCTCCACCCCTTGGTCCTCTACGACGGGAAGAAACCGGGGGAGCTTTCCCGGGCAGAGGCCCTGGCCGGAGAAATCCTCAGGCTCTGTATCCGCCTTGGGGGCTCCATCACCGGGGAGCACGGGGTAGGGGTGGAGAAGAAGGCCTACCTCCGGGAGATGTTTTCGGAGGCGGATGTGGAGGCCATGGAGCGGGTGAAGGCCTCCCTAGACCCCAAGGGCCTCGCCAACAGGGGAAAGGTCTTTGACCCCCAGATGGAGGCGGCCCCATGACCCTGAGGCCGGAAAACCTGGAGGAGGTACGGGAGGCGGTGCTCACCCACCCCTACCTTAGGGTGCGGGGCGGGGGGACCAAACCCGCCCTCTCGGCGCCGAGGGAGGGAGAGGTCCTCCTGGACCTTTCGGGGCTCAAGGGCCTCTTGGCCTACGAGCCCGAGGAGTTCGTCTTCACCGCGTTAGCCGGCACGCCCGTCTCCGAGATAGAGGAAACCCTCCGGGCCCACGGCCAGTACCTGCCCTTTGACCCGCCCCTGGCGAAGGCTGGGGCCACCTTGGGGGGCACGGTGGCCGCTGGCCTTTCCGGGCCCATGCGCTGGCGATACGGGGGCCTAAGGGACTTCCTCCTGGGGGTGCGTTTCGTGGACGGGGAGGGCAACCTCCTACGGGGCGGGGGTAAGGTGGTCAAGAACGCTGCCGGTTTCCCCTTTCACCGGCTTATGGTGGGCGCCCTGGGGGCCTTCGGGGTCATGGTGGAGGTCTCCTTCAAGGTGTTCCCCCTGCCCCCGGCCACCCGGACGCTACGGGTGGGGTTCTCCCGCCTCGAGGAGGCCCTAAGCGCCCTAGAACGCCTGCGCCTTCTCCCCCTGGACCTTCTGGCCCTGGACCTCATCCCCCCCAATACCTTGGAGCTTCGCCTCGGAGGCTTTCCCGAAAGCCTTAGGCGGCGGACGGAGAAACTAGCGCGCCTCCTGGAAGGGTCGGAAACGGTGCTGGAGGAGGACGAAGCCCACTGGGAAGGGGTAGGGGAACTCGCCTTTTTAGGGGAAAGTCCCATCTGGGTCAAAATCCCCTCCCAACCCGGCCTCATTCCCCGGCTGGAAGGCCTTCCCCTGGGGCCAAGGCGCTACATGGCCGGAGGAGAGCTTCTGTACGCGGGTCTGGAGGAAGGGGGCCTAAAGGCGCTCAGGGAGCTCGGGCTTCCCCACCTGGTCCTGAAAGGGGCGGGAACCCCTCTTTACCCAGAGCCGCCGGCGGCCTTCTACGGGCCCCTCAAGAAGGCGCTGGACCCTCGGGGTCGGTTTCCAGGAAGACCCAGCCCAGCGTAACCCCCTTCCAGGCGTAGACCCGCCTGGGCCAAGGGGTCAGGTGAAAGCGCCGCCAGAGGAAGGCGGCCACCTCCCTGACCCGGTAAAAGGGTAGGAGCCAGGTGCGGAAAAGGTCGTCAGCGTAGTCTCCGAGGCGCAAAGGGAACGCGCTTCCCTTAATGCGTGCGCGGAGCCTCTGGTAAAAAGGCCCCAAGGGGGTCCCGGCAAGGGACCGGCCCTCATGGGCGGCCAAGGACTCAGCGAAGCTCCGGGCGGCGGGGGCCAGGGCCTTGAGGACAGGAGGAAGGTCCAGGGTCAAGTCCAAGTCAAAGAGGTGGCCCTCGCGATCGCCCACCACCTCTTTGCGTTCCAGGTCAAAGACCAAAAGGCGGCGGCGCTCTACCCCCTCCAAGGGAAGGTCGGAAAGGGCGAGGCCCGAAAGCTCAGGCCTGGCCTGGAAGAGGTACTCCCTGAGCCCCGAAACCAGCTCCCCTGAGCCTGCGTAGGCTCCCTCCAGTACAAACCGCCTCACCCTTTCAGCGAAGGCTTTGTCCTTGCGCACCAGGTGGGCGAAGGCCGCCAGCACCAGGGCCTCGAGAACCCACTCCCCAGGAAGCCTTCCTCCCGGGAAGCCCTCCAAGGAGGCCACGGGAGAGTAAGGGACGAGCCGCACCCAAGCCCCCTAATACGCTGCTTCCATGTACCGGGCTGCCAAGGGCGTGTTCATCTTCTCCACGGCCTCCAGAAGGAGAAGCCCCGCCGCGTTCAAGCTGTTCTGCCCCACATAGCCCAAGGCCCGGGCCAGCTCCATCGCGTTCGCAAACGTCTCCTCAGGAAGACCGGAAAGCCTCCGGGCCTCGGCCAGGTTCCGGGGCGGGATGCGCACGCGCTGCTCCTTCACGTAAAGGGTGCCCACCCGGCGCAAGGCCCTGAGCACCCGGACGAGCTGGGGCGTGACCGGGAAGCCCACCCCCTCGTGCACGGCGGAAAGGGCCTTGTCCAGGAGCACCCCAGCCTCGGTTTCCACGAGGTTGCCGTCGGGAAGGACCTCCACCAGGCGCCTGGCCTCCAGCTTGCCCAGGGCAAAGTCCACCTCTTCTTTCTCCAGCCTCCCCTCCAAGGCCCCGTAAAGCTCCGGCAAGGTCATGCCCCGCTCGGGGATGGACCGGAACACCAGATGCTCGTAGGCGGTGAGGAAGGGAAGGCGCTCCACCCTCTCCGCCAGGTCGGCGTACAGGTAGCCCCGGCGGCTGGGCTCGGCGCTCCCCAAGAGCCCCTCCTCTTGGGCAGCCCGGAACCAGGCGAGGTTTGGGGCGGCGAAGCGCTTCCTGGTCGTGGTGATGGCCTTAACCGCCTGGGCGCTTACCCGGGCTGCCCCGTCCTCCAGGACCTTCACCCCGTAGGGGGTGAGCTCAAAAACCTCTCTGCCCTCCTCGTCTTCCCGGCTACGGATAAGCTGAAATCCTTCTAGACTATGAAGGCGTGCCCGCAAGTCAAAGTTGTCGTCAAACCAGCGGACCAGGTCCTTAGCCTCCTGGAAGCGGCGGGCCACCTCCTGGTACTTTTTGGGCATCTCGTCCAGCCTACGTCCGTACCGCTCCAAAAGAGCCCTGTACTCCTTCACCTTCCGATCCACCATCTCCCGGCGGAGGTTTTCAAAGGTGGGCTGCTCCTCGGGATTGGCCCGGGCCTTCTCCCAAAGGGCCTGGATCGCCCCCAAAACGGCGGTCTCCTCCTCGTCCACGTCTAAGGCCAAGGCCGGTCCCTCCGGGCGGTCCCGGAAGAGCCGGAGCGCTTCCAAAGCCCACTCCCCGGCCGGAAGGAGCTCTCCCTCCGGGCCCAAATACCCCAGAACCTGGAGAGTAGCGAGGGCGGCCTCGGTGGTCCGGCCGCTGTCCACATGCTCGGCCAGGGCCAGAAGAAGGTCTGCCGTGAGCACATCCCCTTCCCCGAACCCTCCCAGGGCCAGGGCCCGCTTCACCGCCTGGCCCAAGGCGGTGAAGGTGAAGACCTCCGTCTGGGGCACGGAGTAGGCGATGAGGCGCATGGCCTCAAGGAGGTTTTTCTCGTGCTCTTTAGCGGAAAGCCGTGCAGCCTCTGCAGGGCCCAGGGGAAGCTTGCGGATCAGCTCGGCTAGGGCGGCGTCCACCTCGAGGCCGGGTTCCAAAGCCCGGTAGATCGCCAGAGCCCGCCTCCCCTGCTCCGTAAGGGCCACGTACTCCTTCTTCCGCTCCCGGTCCCACACCCGGGCGGCCAGGCCCCGGGCCATGAGGGGCTCCACCCCCTCGGGTCCCACCTGTCCCGCCCGGTCGGCGGCCTCCAGCATGGCCACGATCTCCGAGCCCAGAAAGCGAAACTCCTCGGCCCAGGCCTCGGGGGGCCGGAGGCCCCAGGCTTCCCGCACCACCCAAGTCCCCGCCCCTTCCTCCTCAGCGTAGGGCCTGGGGCCCATGGCGTAAAGCTCCCGCAGGAGGTAGGCCAGCTCCCGGCCCCAGTAGGTGGGTACCAGGCGCACCGGAGAGGCAAAGCGCAAAAGCCCCATAAGCTCCAGCTCTCTGGCGGTGGGCTCGTCCACTTCCTCCAGGGGGGTAAAGGGCAGCGCCTGTTCCTCGTCCTTGAGGAGCCGTTCTAAGGCCTCAGCATGCTTCTTCTTGATGACCATAGGTCCTCCTAACCCAAAGCAGCCAACAGCTTGTCCACGTTCTCGGCAAGCTCCACATCCAAGAGGCGAAGGGTGGGTAGAAGCCAGGCAGCGATATAGCGATCCTCGCCGTCCTTATTGACCCCAAAGTAGGCCAGGGTGAAGCGGCCCACGCCGCCATGCTTTTTGATGAGGTCGCTGGCCTCCCGCAGGGCCCGCCGCATCTTGGGGGGGAGGGCCTCAAAGGGGTAGGCCTTCCCCCCTTCCCCGCTCTTTTGCAGGAGCTCGGTGGTGATCCCAGAGGAGACGAAGGCCTCCAGAAGCTTCCCGTAACCCCGCTTCTTGAAAAACGCCAGCAGGAGCTCGGCAGCGGGAAGGGTGAAGAGGACTGTCTCCTGCCCCACCCCTGTGCGGTGAAGAGCCCGGATCACGCCCCGGCGGTCCTCGAGGGTCACCTCAATGAAGAGCTTTTCCTGAGGGCCCAGTTCTTTTACCAGCTCACGCACCTCAAAAAGCTCACCCCGCTCCTCAAAGGTATCTCCAGGCTCGTAGCCCTTTTCTGTAGGCGTGGTGAAAAGGGTTTCCCTCCCGCCCCTTAGGCCCCGCACGAGATCAAATCCCCACGAACGCAAAGCCCGCAGGGGTACCTCCATCTCCTGAGGGATCTCCCCCCACCGCTCGCGCACAAAGGTGTTCAGGGCCACCTGGTGCTTGGCCAAGAGCTCCTCTGCGGTCAACTTACTGGCTCGCTTTTTCATCCTCGCCTCCTGAAGCCTTTAAGCCCCATACGCTTTTACTATACGTTCATTATAGCCTATTTGTCAATATTACACGCAGATAAACTGAGCATAACTTTTAAGGATTGGGGGCCTAGACCTGAGACCCCCCTACCCCTAAACTGCGGGCATGCAACACCGCATCCCGGTGGATCGGCTGGGCCCCGAAGGCCAGGTCATGGCCCACGCAGTGGAAGCCTGCGTCCACTGCGGCTTCTGCCTTCCCACCTGCCCCACTTACGTCGTCCTACAGGAGGAAATGGACTCCCCACGGGGTCGGATCTTTCTCATGAAGGAGGTCCTGGAGGGAAATCTGCCCCTGGAGGAAGCCCTCCCCTATCTGGACCGGTGCCTGGCCTGCCAGGCCTGCGTTACCGCCTGCCCAAGCGGGGTCCCCTACGGCGAGCTCATCGCCGCCTTCCGGCTCTGGAGCGAACCCCAAAGGCACCGCTTTCCCTTGGAGGCCACCTACCGCTTGGCCCTCCTCCGCACCCTCCCCTACCCGGAGCGCTTCCGGCCCCTGGCAAAGCTCGGCGTGCGCCTGAAACCCCTCCTGAAGCCCCTCCCTTTGCCCAAACCCCTCAAGGCCCCCCTCGCCCTCCTCCCGGACCGCCTCCCCGAGGAAGCCCCCTACGGGGAGGTCTACCCCGCCAAGGGAGAGAGGCGGGCGCGGGTGGGGCTCCTTTTAGGGTGCGCCCAGAGGGTCTTGAGACCCTCCATCAATCAGACTACCCTAAAAGTTCTACAGGAAAACGGGATAGAGGTCCTGGTCCTCAAGGAGCAGTCCTGTTGTGGGGCCTTAAACCTCCACGCTGGGGATAAGGAGGGGGCAAGGGCCCTCGCCCGGAGAAATCTAAAGGCTTTCCGGGAAGTAGACTTCGTGGTCACCAACGCCGCCGGGTGCGGCTCGGGGATGAAGGAGTACCCCCTCCTCTTCCTGGGGGAGACCGAGGAGGCGGAGGCCAAGGCCCTTGCGGCTAAGGTACGGGACCTTACCGTCCTCCTGGACGAGCTGGGCTTCCTCCCGCCCCCACCCCCTCCCCGGCCCCTCAAGGTGGCCTACCACGACGCCTGCCACCTGGCCCACGCCCAAGGGGTGCGGGAGGCCCCGAGGAAGCTTTTAAGAGCGGCGGGCCTCGAGGTCCTGGAGCCTAAGGAGTGGGAGCTCTGCTGTGGGAGCGCGGGCACCTACAACCTCTTCCAGTCGGGAATCGCCGAGGCCTTAGGCCGGAGGAAGGCGGAGAACCTGAAGGCCACGGGGGCAGACCTGGTGGCCACGGGCAACATCGGCTGCCTCACCCAGATCCAGGCCTACCTGGACCTCCCCGTCCTGCACACCGCCGAGCTCCTGGCCCTCCTCTACGAGGGAAAGAACCCCCTGGATTGGGGTACGCGCTGAGCATGGAAGCCCTCCTCAAGGAAGCCTTCCTCGAGGCCCTGAGGGCTACGGATCCCTACCGCCTCACCGCAAAGGCCCTTCCCCCCTGGCGGCCAGACCTGGTCCTGGCGGTGGGTAAGGCCGCCTCGGCCATGCTCCAGGCCGCATTGGACCGCTACGGGGAGGTGGCCTACCACCTCACCCTGCCCAAGGGCCAAAAGGCCCAGGGCCTGAGGGCCCGCTTCGCCAGCCATCCCGTCCCCGACGAGGAAAGCGTGCGGGCCGCCGAGGAGGTGCTTGCCCTCTTGCAAGGGCTTTCCCCCAAGGCCCGGGTGCTCGCCCTCCTCTCGGGCGGAGGAAGCGCCCTCTGGTGCGCCCCCCTGGGGATCTCCCTGGAGGAAAAGCGAGCCCTCACCGAGGCTCTCTTAAGGAGCGGGGCCAGCATCCACGAGGTCAACGCGGTGCGCAAGCACCTCTCCCGCATCAAGGGGGGAAGGGCCCTCCTGGCCACCGCCGCCCGGGTCCGGGTCCTGCTCCTTTCGGACGTTCCCGGGGACGACCCTTCGGTCATCGCCTCCGGGCCCTTCCACCCCGACCCCACCCCCTCCGCCGAGGCCCTGGCCGTCTTGGACCGGTACGGGCTTGACTTCCCGGGAGTCCGGAAGGTGTTGGAGGCAGGAATCCCCGAGACGCTCAAGCCCCAGGACCCCGCCCTAAGGCGCCTTTCCTGGCGGCTCATAGGGGCCAACCTGCACCTTCTCAAGGCAGCCCAGGGCTTCCTCAGGCGGGAAGGCCACCGGGCCGTGGTCCTTTCCGACCGCCTTGGGGGCGAAGCCCAGGCGCTGGCCCGCTTTCACGCCGAGCTTGTGGAAACCATCCGCACCCGAAACCTCCCTTTTGCCAGGCCCCTTTTCCTCCTATCGGGCGGGGAGGCCCAGGTGCGGGTGCGTGGACGGGGGCAAGGCGGGCGCAACCTAGAGTTCCTCCTGGCCCTCTACGCCCACCTGAAGGCCCCCCTCTACGCCCTCGCTGCCGACTCCGATGGGCTAGACGGGACGAGCGGGGTCGCAGGCGCCCTCCTCACCCCGGAGGTCTGGGAAAGGGGGCTTGACCCCAGGCCCTACTTGGAGGAAAACGATAGCCTCGCCTTCTTCCAAGAGGTGGGAACCCTCCTCGTGACAGGCCCCACGGGGACCAACCTCAATGACTTCCGCCTCCTTTTCGTAGGCTAACGCCGGGAGCTGGCGCCGGTCCTCGAGGCCCTCCCCCAAGCCTCCATGCCCTCAGCGAATTCCAGGAGCGGCCTGGGCGGGGTCAGGCCCGAGCTTTGGTGAGCCACCGCGTTCAGGCTCAAGCTGTCAAAAGCAACCCCCCGCCTCACTTCCAAGGCGGGGAGTTTTGCGTCCTGGAGCTGGAGCCGGTGGCCGGATTTGAACCGGCGGCCTACCGCTTACGAGGCGGTTGCTCTACCGCTGAGCTACACCGGCCCGCCCTCCAAAAGTCTAGGGCAGGACGCCCCGGTGCGCAACTACCGGAGGACCACCCCTGGGCGCACCCCCAAGGCCCGGGAAAGGGGCAGGAGGGCCGAGGCCAGGGTGGCCAAAAGGCTGGCCGCGCTCACCTGCAGAAAGTCGGCCAGGCGCATCTCCACCGGAAGGCGGGTGAGGAAGTAAAGCTCCCCCGGCAGGCTCACGGGCCTCAGGGCCAGGTAGAGGCAGAGGAGGTAGCCCAGGAGGTTCCCCAAAACCACCCCGCCCAGGCCCAGGATGGCCCCTTCCAGGGCGAAGACCAAGCCCACGGTGAGCCTCGAGGCCCCCATGGCCCTAAGGAGGGCGATCTCGGGAGTCTTCTCCACCACCTTCAGGACGAGGAGGTTCGCCACCCCCAAGGCGGCCACGACCACGATCAAGAAGATGAGCACGCCCAACACCCGCTTCTGGAGGGCCAGCTGCTCCAGGAGGGTGCGCTGGGTGTCCTGCCACGCCTGGGGGAAAAAGCGCCTATCTGCGAGGGCCTGGCCCACCTCCTTGGCCCGCCAGGGGTCCTTTAGGCGCACCTGGTATCCCTGGACCTGGGTGCCGGAAAGGGCCTCCACCGTCTGGAGGTCCACAAAGGCATAGCCCGAGTCCAGGAGGAAATTCCCCGTGCGAAACGACCCCAAAACCCTGAGCCTTACCCGCTTCTGGGTGGCGGACAGGGCGAACAGGGCCTCGCCGGGATAGACCCCCAGGGTCTGCACCAGGGCCGAGCCCAGGTAGATGCCCCCGGGCTCCAGCTTCAGGCTCAGTTCGGGGTACAAGGCCTCTCCTCCCTCCCCGAGGCCCACCAGGGTGGCGAAGTCCACCCCAGGCCCCCGCGACCCCTCCGCGGGACGCACCAGAAGAGCCTTGGTGGCGGCAAAGGGGGCGCTGGCCTCCACCTCGGGGTGGGGGGGCAAGGGAGGAAGCTCCTCGCCGAGGCGAAAGAGGACCAGGTGGGGGTAGGCCTTGAGGGTGGCCTTGACCAGGCCGCTGGTAAAGCCGTTGGTGAGGGAAAGGGCGGCCAGGAGCACCGCCACCCCCACCCCGATCCCCAGAAGGGCCAAGGCGGTCTGCAGGGGCCGCCGCTTAAGGTGGGCAAGGGCGAGGAAGAGGGCAAAGCGCACGCCCTAAAGATACTCAGCGCCTCGGGTACTCCACCACTTCCAGCTCCACGTACCGGCGGCCAAAGCGTAAGGCGGTGGCCCGGTCGGGAAGCCAGATGTCCACCTTCTCCCGCATCCTGGGGTGCATGAGGTCGGCCACCACGAAGACCCTCCCCTCAAACAGGTAGTTGAACTGCCCCCTGCCCCGGCCCTGAACAGAACCCAGGTCCCGCAGGCGTACCTTGGTGCCGTAAGGGAGGAGCGGAAGGAGGTCGGGGCTCACCGCCACAACCCCCAGGCGGGTGCGCGCCCCCGTGGCGGTGACAAAGGGCGTCCGGTCCGTCTCCCCCACGCTGGAGGTGTAGGCCGTGGCCTGGAGGACCATCTTCTTTGGGTTGACCTGCGCAAAGGCCCCGGCAACGGCCAGGGCGAGGAGAAGCAAAGGGAGAAAACCCCGCATAGCGTTCCTGAGTATGGCGAGGAACCCAGGAAGAACCTGAGAACCATGAGGCTCCCTCCTCATCCGGGGAGGCGCCTAAAAAACTGTATTAATTCCAAGAACTTAATAGTCCCCGTGGATAGGGAGCTTTCCCAGGGGGTTTGGATGAGAAAAATGCCAACAGCCTTTAGCTAGCTCTAATCTGGCTCAAACCAGAGGTCTAGGGGCAGGGGGTTCCGGAGATCTCCAGGGTGTAGCGGCCGCTATTCTCCTCGTCAAACCCGGCCCGGGCGAGACCCCGGTCGCGCACCACAAGGAGGGTGGCCGGGCTGACCTTGGCGCAGTTCACCACGGGGTCCAAGGTGAGGGGATTGGGGTCTTCGGGGGAAAGGTAGAGGAGGGCCACTAGGTCCAAGGGGCCCGAGTAGGTGAGGCGCAGGTACCCCGCGGCCGAGGCCACGTCGTAGCGGTCAAACTCCCCCACGAACTCTATGGCTCCCTGCTTGCTGCCCGAGGTGAAGGCTTCCCCAAGCCCTGAGGGGTTAGGGACGAAGGGGTCCGCGTAGAGGGTTACCTGGTCCTCGCCCAAGGCGTAGTTCTCCACCCGCAGGTAGAAGACCTGCCCCGCCTGCCCCCGGAAGTTGAGGCGGACCCCAGGGTCGGTGGTGACCTGGGGCCTAAGGGCCAGGGGGGTAAGCTCCGGGCGGGCCCCGAACCAGCGGCGCGCCACGCTCACCCCCTGCACCACGCCCCGGTCGTCCAGGAGGACCAGGCGGAGCCGGGCCCTGAGGCCGAGCCCTGCGGAAACGGCCGAGACCCGCACGGCCCCGTCCGCGGGAAGGGCGATCCGGTACAGGGCCACGCCGGGGCGGAGCTCGCCCCCAGGCCCTTCCTGGGCCGGGGGCAGGGCGGCCACCTGGGACCTACCCAGTTGCAGGTTCCCGCTCACCGGAGGGGTTCCCTGGAGGTTGCAGGCTGCCAGGAGGAGGGCAAGGAGCCAGCCTTTGCGCCACATGTTCCCATCTTACCCCCGGCAGGAAGGCGCGGGCTTAGCCTTTCCTTTACCTATTCCAGCACGCCCAGATAGGCCGAGAGCTCGGGGCCTCCCGGCAGGATCTCCGCCGCAAGCTCGGGGAACTGGGCCACCACGGCCTCGGCCTTCTCCCGGGAGGTGGTGGGGCCCAGGAAGAGGGTGAGGACCTCCTTGCCCTCCCGGGCCAGGCGGATCAGGCCCTTAAGCACCTCCTCCGGGGTCTCCCCCACCAGGAAAAGCCTCCCGTCCAAAAGGCCGATGGGCTTGTCCTTGAGCACCTTGAGGCCATCCACCTCGGCGTCGCGGCTTGCCCACGTGACCTCCAGGGTCGCCGCCCCCCCAAGGGCCTCCTCCATCTCGGGAAGGAGGGCCTCGAGGTCGGCCTCGGGGCTATACCGCACCGCCGCCGCCAGCCCCTGGCCCAGGGTCCGGGTCTTGAGGACGTGCACCTCCTTCCCCAACTCCCGGGCCAGGCTTGCCGCCTCCTCTGCGGCCAGGAAGACGTTGGGGTTGTTGGGCAGGAGGATCACCTGGGGGTGGGGAAGGCTTCGGATGGCCGCGAGGAGCTCCTCCACGCTAGGGTTCTGCGTCTGCCCTCCAGCCACCACCCGGGCGCCTAGGCTCCGGAAGATCCGGGCCACCCCGGACCCTGAGGCCACGGCCACGAGGCCCAAGGGGGGCGGGGCTTCCTCCAGGAGTCCCGATCTGGCCAGGATCTCCGTGTGCTGCGCCGCCATGTCCTCCACCTTGGTCCGCACCATCCGGCCAAAACGGGCCACGGCGGCAAGGAGGCCGTCGGGGTCAGCGGTGTGGATGTGCCCCTTCACGTAGCCTTCCGCGCCCACCAGAAGGAGGGAATCCCCAAAGGAGGCGACCACCTCCCGGATCCGCTCCACCGGCACCTCCACCCCCTCCATGAGGAACTCGGTGCAGTAGCCGAACTCCTCGGTAGCGAAGGCGGTCTGGGCGTACCGCTCCACCCGGGGAGGCTCGGGGAGGGGAAGCCCCAGGGCATACCCCCGAAGGCCTTCCAGGAAGCGCACGTACCCCGCCCCTCCCGCGTCCACCACTCCGGCCTGTCGGAGCACGGGGAGCAGGTCCGGGGTCTTCTCCAAGGCCTCCTGCGCCGCCCGGAGGGCGTTTTCCAAGACGGCCTCGAGGGCCTCCCCCTGAGCCCCCTCCCCCGCCGCCTTGGCCACGGTGAGGATCGTCCCTTCCACCGGGCGCATGACCGCCCGGTACCCGGTCTCGGCACCCCGGCGGAGGGCCTCGGCCAGGGCCTGGGCGTCCAGGCTGGACCGCCTACGGATCGCCTCGGCGAAGCCCTTGAGGATCTGGGAGAGGATGACCCCGCTGTTCCCCCGGGCCCCGAGGAGGCTCCCGTAGGCGATGGCCCGGGCCACCTCCGCCATCTGGGCGGTGTCGGTGAGGTCCAGCTCCCGCCTGGCGGACTGGAGGGTGAGGTGCATGTTGGTGCCCGTGTCCCCGTCGGGCACAGGGTAGACGTTGAGGGCGTTCAGCTCCTCCACGTAGACCGCAAACCAGTCTGTGGCGTAGCGAAACGCCTCCGCCAAGGCCTCGGGCCCCCAGCTAGCCACGCCCCACCCCCACCACGTGGACCCGAACCTGGGAAAGCTCCGTGCCCGCAAGCCTCCGGGCGGCGAAGGCCACCCGCTCCGCCAGGGACTCCACCACCGTGGGAATGCGGACACCCACGGCCACCACCACATAGAAGTCCGCCTGGTACTTCCCCGGCGCCTGGGGGTCGGGGCGGACCAGGACCCCTTCCCCCGCCTCCTGCCGTCCCAGGATGCGCACCACCTGGTCCTTGAGCCCGGCGGGGGCCATGCCCACCACCCCCGGCACCTCGTGGGCGGCCAGGGCAAGAAGGGCCGCCAGGGCGTTTTCGGTCACCGTCACGCGGCCTTGCACCCTACCTCCTTAGGGCCTCCTCGGGAGGCGTGTAGGAAAGGCCGAAGGCCTCGGCTACCCCGGGGTGGGTGAGGTGGCCCCGGTGGGTGTTGAGCCCCTTCAGGAGGGCCTCGTCCTCCAGGAGGGCGTCCAGCCCCTTCTCCGCAAGCTTCAGCACGTAAGGCAGGGTCTGGTTGGTGAGGGCAAAGGTGGAGGTGCGGGGCACGGCTCCCGGCATGTTGGCCACCCCGTAGTGGACCACCCCGTCCACCACATAGGTGGGCTCGGCGTGGGTGGTAGGCCGGATGGTCTCCACGCACCCCCCCTGGTCCACGGCCACGTCCACGATCACCGCCCCCTCCTTCATGAGGGGCAGCATGTCCCGCGTCACCAGCTTGGGGGCCTTGGCCCCGGGCACGAGAACCGCCCCGATGAGGAGGTCCGCGTGCTGGATGCTCTTCTTGATGTTGGCCTCGGTGGCGGTGAGGGTCACCACCCGCCCGCCGAAGATGTCGTCCAGGTACTGGAGGCGCCTGTGGTTCACGTCCAGGATGGTGACCTGGGCGCCCATCCCCAGGGCGATCTTGGCGGCGTTGGTGCCCACGGTGCCGCCTCCCAGGATGACCACGCTGGCCGGGGCCACCCCGGGCACCCCCCCGAGGAGCACCCCCCGGCCTCCTTTGGGCTTCTCCAGGAACTGAGCCCCCACCTGGGGCGCCATGCGTCCCGCCACCTCGCTCATGGGGATGAGGAGGGGCAGGGAGCCGTCTGGAAGCTGGACCGTCTCGTAGGCGATCCCCGTGGCGCCGCTATGGAGCAGGGCCTCGGTGAGGGTCCGGTCCGCGGCCAGGTGCAGGTAGGTGAAGAGGATGAGGCCTTCCCGCAGGAAGCCGTACTCCGCGGGCAGGGGCTCCTTCACCTTCACCACCATCTCGGCCCCCCAGGCCTCCTCCCGGGAAACGAGCCGGGCCCCCGCCCGCTCGTACTCCGCGTCGGTCAGGCCCGAACCTAGCCCGGCTCCCCGCTCCACCAAGACGGTGTGGCCCCTCCGGACCAGGCTTTCTGCGCCCCCAGGGGTGAGGGCCACGCGGTTCTCCAGGGTCTTGATCTCCTTGGGCACGCCGATCACCATGCTAGGCCTCCTTCACCAACACCCTCTTGATCTTGAGCTTGAACCCATCGCCCTCGGCGATGGCCAGAAGCCGCCTGCGGGAGTCTACCAGGGTCACGTACCCCAGGGCGGGGATGGGGAGGGGAATCCCCTCCAGAACCCGCCTGGCCTCGGTGTGGGAAAGCTCCACCACGGGGAAGGGCAGGGCGTCCAGCTCGGGGATGGCCTTGTCCGGCGCGAGCTCGCTAAGGCGCACCGCCCGCTCCAGACCCACCTTGCCGATGCGGGTGCGCACCAGCCCGGAGAGGAAGGCCTTGGTCCCGAGGGCCTTGCCCAGGTCCCGGGCAAAGGCCCGGACGTAGGTACCAGGGCCCACCACCAGGCGGATTACCGCGGTAGGATAGGCCCCCAGAGGGCGGGGAAGCTCCACCCTCCTCCCCCCCTTTTCCACGAGCCGCCAGCCCTTGGGGGAGGGAGCGATGGAGTAGGGGACGGGCTCGGGGTCCCAGGCGAGGAGCTCCACCTCGAGGTACCGCACCGGCCTCGGCCCGAGCTCCAGGGGCTTTCCCTCCCGGGCGGCCTCGTAGGCCCGCTTCCCGCCCACCTTGATGGCGGAGTAGAGGGGAGGGACCTGCTCTTTGAGCTCCAGGAAGCTGGGGAGAAGGCTTTCCAGGTCCTTGCGGTCAAAGCGCACCGGGGCCTCCTCGCTGATGGGGCCCTCGGCGTCCAACGTGGGCGTGGTGGCCCCAAAGGAGACCCAGGCGAGGTACTCCTTGTCCTCCCCGGAAAGGAAGGGGACGAGCTTGGTGGACTCGTCGGCCACGAGAAGGAGAAGCCCCGTGGCCAGGGGGTCCAGCGTTCCCGTGTGCCCTACCCGGCGGGTGTTAAGGCGCCTCCGGGCCTCCTCCACCGCATCGTGGGAGGTGAGGTGGAGGGGCTTGTCCACCGCGTAGAGGGCCATGCCTAGGGGATTGTACCACCCGGTGTAGCATGGGGCCTATGGGAGCCCGGAAGGACCGAACAGCCCTAGTCACCGGCGGCGGCTCGGGAATCGGCAAGGCCGTGGTCCTGGCCCTGGCCCGGGAAGGAGCCCGGGTGGCCGTGGCCGACCTCGAGGTGGGCAGTTCCGGCGAGGCCGTGTACTCGGGCACCAAGGGGGCGGTCATCGCCTTCACCAAGGCCCTGGCCCGGGAGGTGGCCCGCCACGGGATCCGGGTGAACGCCGTGGCCCCGGGCCCCACGGACACCCCCCTCCTTCACCGGCTCCGCCAAGGCCACGAGGGGCTTTTTGAGGCCATGGTGCGGGCCACCCCCATGCGGCGCCTGGCCCAGCCCGAGGAGGTGGCGGAGGCCGTGGTCTTCCTGGCCTCGCCCCGGGCGGGCTTCATCACGGGGCAGGTTCTGAGCGTGAGCGGCGGGCTGACCATGTGCTAGGAGGTGCCGTGAACCTGACCACCCTTAGCGAACGCTACCCCGTCCTGGGCTTTTCCTGGCCCCGGCCCGGGGTGTTGCAGATCACCTTGAGGGGCGAGAAGCGGAACGCCATGGGCCCCGAGCTCCACCGGGCCCTCGCCCGGGTGTGGCGGGACCTCGAGGGGGTGGAGGGAACCCGGGCGGTGCTCCTTTGGGGGGAGGGCGGGGATTTCTCCGCCGGGGGTTCCTTCGCCCTCATAGAGGAGATGCGCGCCTCCCCCGAGGCCCTCATGCGGGTCTACCAGGAGGCCCGGGAGCTGGTCCTGGGGCCCTTGGACTTCCCCAGGCCCGTGGTGGCGGCGGTGGAGGGCGTGGCGGTGGGGGCAGGGCTTGCCCTGGCCCTCGCCGCCGACATCGCGGTGGTGGGCAAGGGGGCCAGGCTTCTTGACGGGCACCTGCGCCTGGGCGTGGCCGCAGGGGACCACGCCGTCCTCCTCTGGCCGCTTTTGGTGGGGATGGCCAAGGCCAAGTACCACCTCTTCCTGAACGAACCCCTAACGGGGGAGGAGGCGGAAAGGCTTGGCCTCGTGGCCTTGGCCGTGGAGGACGGAAAGGTTTACGAGAAAGCCCTCGAGGTGGCGGAAAGGCTCGCCCTGGGCCCCAAGGAGGCCCTCGCCCACACCAAACGGGCCCTCCACCACTGGTACCGCGCCTTCCTGCCCCACTTTGAGCTCTCCCTGGCCCTGGAGTTCTTGGGGTTTTCGGGCAGGGAGCTGGAGGAGGGCCTCAGGGCGCTCAAGGAGAAGCGCCCCCCCAATTTCCCATGAGGGAGCGCCTTCGCCTCCAGGCCTTCCTGGCCCGGGCAGGGGTGGCCAGCCGGCGCAAGGCCGAGGACCTGATCCGGAAGGGCCGGGTGCGGGTTAACGGCGCCTTGGCGGTCTTGGGCCAGCGGGTGGGCCTCGAGGATGTGGTGGAGGTGGATGGGCGGCGGGTGGTCCTGCCCGAGCCGGTGGTTTTGGCCCTTTATAAGCCCCGGGGCTACACCACCACCCGCAGGGACCCCCACGCCGAGCGCACGGTCTTTGCGCTCCTTCCCCCCATTCCCGGCCTCCACCCGGTGGGCCGCCTGGACCGGGACTCGGAGGGGCTTCTCCTCTTCACCAACGACGGCGACCTGACCCTCCGCCTCACCCACCCCCGCTACGGGGTGAGGAAGGTCTACCGGGTCTGGACAAAGGAAGGGACCCTAGCCGAGGCGGTGTGCCGGAGGCTGGAAAGGGGGGTGGTCCTGGAGGACGGCCCAGCCCGGGCCCTCTCCTGCAAGCCCGCCCCCGGGGGCGCTCTCCTCACCCTACGGGAGGGCCGCAAGCGCGAGGTGCGGCGGATGCTCCAGGCGGTGGGGTTTTCCGTGGTCCGCCTCCTTCGCCTCCGGGTGGGGCCCATCGGCCTCCGGGGCCTTCGTCCTGGGCAGTACCGCAGGCTTTCCCCCGAGGAGGTGAGGGCCCTCTGGGCCGCAGCGGGCCTACCAAGGGAAACTGGCCTGGAGGAGGGCGGCCTCGAGGTGCACGGGCCACATCCGGTCCAGGAAGAGGGTGTGCCCGGGGAAGGTCTCCTGGGGGATGGGCTGGGCGGCGAGGAGGGCGCTTAGGGGCTGGTCCCCGGCGAAGGCGGTGGCCCGAAGCTGGACGCTGCTTCCCGCCGTGGGCACCACCCCGGCGAAGCCCGAAGCCTGCTGCACGTCCACGTAGTAGCTCGTGGCGCTGCCCAGAGCCCCTGCGCTCAGGAAGTGCCGCCAGTAGCGCACCCCCGGCTCGGCCAGGAAGAGGGCGTAGCCCAGGAAGCTGAGGCTGGGGCTAAACCCTCCCGAGGCGATGTTGCTGAAGGTGGGCAGGGTGCTTGGGGTGTGGCTCTGGGTGAGGGAGAGGGTTAAGGAAGGCACGGAAAGGCTGAGGGAAGACCCAGAGGCTACCCCGGGGTCGGTGGCGTCCTTGCGCAGGATGCTGCAACCGGAGCCGTTGCAGGCCGAGAACTGGAAGAGGTCTCCACCGAAGAGGGAACCTGGCCGGGCCACGGTTTTAGGGCCTCCAGCCCAGGTCGCCAGGCCCACCGGGACGAAGGTGGAGAGGACAAGGCCGGCGTAGGAGGAGAAGCCCGCCGGGGTGGTGAGGTTGAGAATATCCGTGGAGTTCAGGGGGCTTACGGAAACGGAAACCGCGGTGGGGAGGTTGACGAGGCCCGTGCGGCCGAAGTAGGGCGTGCTCCCGCTAACCCCGAAGACCGCCACCTCCCGCCCGTTCCCCGTGGGCGCGGTGAGCCCGGCAAAGCTCCCTCCTGTGAAGCTCACCGTCCCCCGGGCTGAGAAAGCGGTCCCTGAACTGAGAGCCGAGGAAACGGTCCCACCTACCGCTGCCGTGGGGCTAGCGTAGGCCACAGGGCAGCGCACCAGCAGGTTGGTTCCCACTTCGCTTCGCATCAGGTCCAGGCTCACGTAGAAATCGGTACCGCTTACGCTGGGGCAGCGGAAGGCCACCTGGAAGCGGGCCCCAGAGGGGATGGGGAGGCTCCAGCTGGACTGGCCTGTGGGTAGGGACAGCCAGGGAAGGCCTCCGCTGGAGGGCGGGGGACCCAGCCGCCAGGCCGCGGCCAGGGGCTGGAGCGGCTCACCAATGCCGTCCACCAGGGTCACGTTCAGGGTCTGGATGCCGCCGCCCCCGCACGCCGCGAGGAGGGCGAGAAGGGGCAAAAAAAGCCAAAGGCGCTTCACGTTATCCTCTGACCGAGGTGGGCCCGGAGAAGCCGGGCCAGGCCACCAAAGGCCCGGGCTTGGGGGTGCCGGTGTTGAAGAGGGGGTTCGTCACCAGGTCCTGCACCGCCGTGGCCCCGGGGGCCTCGTTCAGGGGCCAGTGGGCCACGGGGCAGATGGGCGAGGTGCAGACCAGATTGGGGCCGCTGCAGGAAGCCAGGAAAAGGGCCCGTGCCGAAATGAGCCAAAGGGGGTAGCGGACCATAGGGCACCTCACTTCTTCTCAATACCCTGCAGGAGCAGGGGGCCTACCTGAAGGTGGAGCACCGGGGGGCCACTCAGCCGGTCTTCAATGCCCAGATAAATCCCGGAGGGCATGCCAGGGAACCAGCAACCATCGCACCAACTGACCTCAGCGATGCGGAAGCGGATTTCCTCCCGCGTATTGAGGTCCCTGGCCACCAGCGTGTATTTCGGATCCTCCCAGATCAGCTTCAAGGAGAGGGCTCTGCCTTTTTCCCTTTCGGTGAGCCGCTCGCCATCCGTACTACGCAGGTAAGCCAGAGCCAGCTCCTCTCCGAGGATCTCCTCAATAGAACGGGCGTTTTGCAGTTTGGGGTTACGGTATGGGGCAATGGCCAGAACCACATGCTCCCGCATGAGCAAAGCCGGGGGCCACTCCACATCAAAGGGCTTGGTCAAGCCGTTGTAAAGGGTGCGAAAGGGGTCCTCGATGGGGGAGGCGTTGAGGGTTCTCTCCAGGGGGTGCCCGGGAAGGTCTATGGGGAAGGTACCGCTAACGTGAATGCGGTCTATGGGCATGCAACCGTCAAAGACATAGTAGTTCCCCCACTTTTTCCAGCTCACCAGGGGCCTTACCAAACAGGGATCTGCTATCGTCGGGGTGCCACCGGTTAGCCGCTCCACCTCTAGGGGGCTTCGGCTGGAAAGCCGCCGACCGTTTTCCATTTGCCCGTACCACTCGATCTCGTAGCCATTGGTCCCCTGGCGCAAGATCCCCAGGTAGGCCTGGGGGCGTGGTGGGTACGACTTGTGCTTGATGGTCAAGAAGACCGGGCGGTTCACCATGCCCTCCAGGGAGGCGTCCGCCGGCCAGGGGAGACGGCTCAGGATGGTGAACCCTTCCCGGTCCCGGATGATGGTGAGGGGTCGGGGCGAAACCGCTTGCGGACGAAGCCCTTGGGTCGACGCAGGCATCAAGTCTTCAAAGGAGGAAAGGGCTTCGTCCACCAGTGCCCCGCCCTCGGCCTGCAAGGCCGCCTCGCCCTGCTGTACACCCTCCATTGAGCCCATTTGCAGGGAGTTGCTCCCGCACCCTGCAAAGAGGGCGGCCAGTAGACCTAAAAGCCACGCGTATTTTTTCATTGGTGTGCCTCCTTTCGGTTTCCCTTGGGAAACCTGCCGCCAGGGTAGCCGGGAGGGCCTGAACCGGCCCTGAACCAAGGCTGAACCGCACCCGGCAAGAAAAGGGGGCCCTGGAAGGGCCCCCGGGCCGGCTTGGCCCCTAGGGCTTAACGGAAAGGTCCACCCTTCCCTTGCCCACCTCCTGGGGCGCGAAGGGAAGGGGCTTGGCGTATTGCTCCAGGCTCTGTTGCACCTGGGTGGGGGTGAGGTTCGGCTGGGCCGAAAGCCAAAGGGCCATGGCCCCGGCCACCAGAGGGGTCGCGAAGGAGGTGCCGGTGCAGCTTCCCGTGCCCCCTCCGGGGGCGGTGCAGGGCAGGTTGGTCCCGGGGGCCGAGAGGTCCACGTAGGCCCCCCGAGTGCTGTAGGGAGCAGGGGCGAAGGTATGGCCCTGGGGATCGTAATCCAAAGCCCCCACCGCCACCAGCCCCGGCAGGTCCAAGGCGGCGAGGTAGTGGGCTGGGCTCCCTTGGGTCCCCTGGTTCCCCGCGGCGGCGGCCACCGGGATGCCCTGGGCCAGCGCGGCCTGAAGGGCGATCTTGAGGGCTTCCACCGGGGTGTCGCCCCCCAGGCTCAGGTTGAGCACGGTGGGGCCCTGGCGGGTTTGCAGGACCCAGCACACCCCCCGCACCACCCGGCTGGCCCGGCAAACGCCGTTTTGGTCACAGACCCGCACCGGGACGATCTGGGCCTGGGGGGCCACCTCCTTCACCAGGCCCGCCGCTCCGGTGCCGTGCCCGCCCGGGAAGGCGTCCTGGGGCGTGGTGTCCTCCTCCACGAAGTCGTAGCCGGGAAGCTGGGGAACGGCCCCATCCACCCCGGTGTCCAGGACGGCCACCCGCACCCCCCGCCCCTCTACCCCTCGGGCGTGGGCCAGGGGAGCACCCACCGCCTCCCCCACCCAGCCCCCCAGGCTCCAGAGGCTTTCGGGGTCCGCCTTGTAGCTGGGGTCCTGGGCCTCCAGCTCCTCCAGGGCCTGGCCCAAGGCCTCACCCCCATACCCCAGCTCGGCCAGGGTAAAGCCACAGGCCGCAAGGTCGCTTTGGCGTTCCAGGGTGAAGCCGGCAGGAAGCCTTGGAGTCTGGCCCAGGGGGAGGCGGAGGAGGATGCGCCGGGGGTCCACCTGGCCCAGGACCCCTAGGACCGCCCGGATCTCCCCCCTCGAGGTCCGAACCCTCACCTCCTGGGGCCCTCCCGGGACCGAGGGCACCAGGAAGCGAAGGCGGGGGCCTCCGGCCTCCAGGACCTGGGCCTCCACCCCGGCCACCCAAACGGCGGCCCCCTCGGCCGAGGCCCCCCGAAGCCCCAGGGTCACCGCCTCCCCGGGACGGGCGCGGGCGGGGGAAAGGGAGGCCGTGGGCGGGGCAGGAAGACAACCCCAGGCCATAAGGACCAGAAGGAGCCCGAAGCGCCAGAGCCGTTTCATCCCCCTACCCCCTCCACCCAGAGGCTCAACCCCTCCACATCCCAAAGGCTCAGCGGCATGGGGCAAGCCTAGCCCCTCCCCCCTGAACCAACCCTGAACCCGCCCCTAAAGCCTCTCCAACCGGTCCCGGTAGCGGCGGGCCAAGCTTTCCTGGCCGCTTTCCTCCAGCACCCGCACCGCTTCCTCCAAAAAGGCCCGCTCCCCGGTGAGCTCCGCCCGGTTGGCCAGCACCGCCGCCAGGAGGACCAGGTCCCGCGCCTCCCGGGCCAGTTTGAGGGCCTCCTCATAGGCCTTCTGGGCCTCCTGGGGACGGCCCGTCCGGTGGTAGAGGGCCCCCAGGTTGTTCCAAGCCCGCCCCATGGCCTCCAGGTTCCCCGCCAAACGGGCCAGTTCCAAGGAGTCCCGGTAAAGGCCCTCGGCCTCCTCTACCCGTCCGGCCCGCTCCCGCACCACCCCCAGGTTGAGCCGCACCCGGGCCTCGAGGAGGGGCCGTCCCTCCACCAGGGCGAGGAGCTCAAAGAAGGCCTCCTCCCCCTTCCCCAGCTCGGCCAAGGCCACCGCCCGGTTGTTCAGGGCGCTCAGGTGGCGGGCCTCCTCCCCCGCCAGGAGGAAGCGAACCGCCGCCCGGCTAAAGGCCTCGGCCGCCTCCCGGAAGGCCCCCTCTCCCAGGAGGAGAAGACCCTCCAGGTTATAGGCCTCCCCCTGGGCGTGGGGTCCCCCCGCCTCTGCCTTGGGGAGCTCGTTTTTCGCCTCCCCTACCCGGCCCATGCGGTAGAGGGCTATCCCGCGTAGGGCGCTCCGCTCAGGGGTGTCGGCCAGCTCCTCCAAAAGCTCCAGCGCCTCCCTGAACCGGCCCAGCCGGATAAGGGTCCGGGAGCGCAGGAGCAGGACCTCCGGGTCGGGGGCCAGGGAGGCCAGGGCCTCGAGGGCCTCGAGGGGCCGGTCCTCCAAGTCCTGGCGGACCCGGTCCAGGAGGGCCCGCCGCCCCCGCTCCACGTCCTCGGGGCGCCAGAGGGGCAGGGCCAGCCGGTAGAGGGGGGCGGCCTGGGCCAGGGGGAGGTGGCGGGCCAGCTCCAGGGCCGTCTGGCGGGCCTCCAGGTTGAGGGGCGGCCGGAAGGTGGCCTCCCCCCGCCCGTCCAAAAACCCCCGTTGCCAAAGGGCCTCCAGGGCCTCCGGCGCCGGCTTGAAGACGGCGGCCGCCTGGGGCAGGCCCACCAGGGCGATGGCGTGGAAGAGACGGCGGCAGGCCTGGTCCAGGGGGGGATCCTCGTCCCCATCCCCTTCGGAAGCCGCCTCCTTTACCCCAGGAAGGGCCAGGGCCAGCGCCTCCAGGCGGTGGGCCTCCTCGGGTTCCCCCAGGGCCTTAAGCCGCCGGGCCCGGCGCCGGTGCCCCTCCCATAGGGAAAGGGCCAGGCGCTCCCGGGTGGTCCAAACCCACTCCTCCAGTTCCTCGGGCAGGCCGTCATCCGCCCCCTCCAAAAACCGCCCCCGGTAGAGGTCCCGGGCCCGCTCCAGGGCCTCCTCCTTGAGGGCCTGGAGGAGGAGGCGGGCATCCACCTCCCCCTGGGCCTCCACCACCTCTTCCCCCTCCACCTGCACCCCCAGGCGGCGCAGGGCGGAGAGGGCCACAGAGAGGCTGTTGTAGGCGTCCTGGGCTCGAGGCCAGAAGAGCTCCGAGAGGAAGCGGCGCGAGGCTGGCCCCTCCAGGAGCAGGTAGGCCAGGAGGAGGAGGGGCCTTCGCTTGGCGAAGGGAGCTCCCTCCAGGAAAAGTCCGCCCAGGGTGCGGAGCATGGCCCTTAGGGCCTAGCCTACCACCGCCTTTCCCCCCCGCCAAGGCCTTAAGATGGGACCGATGTTGGGCCCAGGCAACGGACCCGTCCAGATCCCCGAAGAGGCCATCCGCCGCCGGGTGGCCGAGCTGGGGGCGGCCATCGCCCAGGACTACCAGGGGAGAACCCCCCATCTGATCTGCGTCCTGAACGGGGCTTTCATCTTCATGGCCGACCTCGTCCGGGCCATCCCCCTCCCCCTCACCCTGGACTTCATCGCCATAAGCTCCTACGGCAACGCCTTCAAGTCCAGCGGCGAGGTGGAGCTCCTTAAGGACCTCCGCCTTCCCATCCACGGCCGGGATGTGATCGTGGTGGAGGACATCGTGGACACCGGCCTCACCCTCGCCTACCTCCTGGACTACCTCGAGGCCAGGAAGCCCGCCTCCGTCCGGGTGGCCGCCCTCCTCTCCAAGCCGCAAAGGCGGCAGGTGGAGGTCCCCATCCACTACTTGGGCTTTGAGATTGAGGACGCCTACGTCTACGGCTACGGCCTGGACCGGGCCCAGTTTGACCGCAACCTCCCCTTCATCACCTCCGTGCGGCCGGAGGAGGAGTAGATGCGGTACCTGGACCTCATCACCGTCCTCTTCGCCACGGTGCTTTTGGTCTCCAACGTGGCCTCCACCAAGCTGGTGGTCCTCGGACCCTTCACCTTTGATGGGGGCACCCTCCTCTTTCCCCTGGCCTACATCTTCGGGGACGTCCTCACCGAGGTCTACGGCTACCGGCAAAGCCGCAGGGTGATCTGGGCGGGTTTCTTCGCCCTCCTCCTCGCCACCCTCACCTTCCAGGCCGTGGCCGCCCTTCCCCCCCCGAAGGACGGAGCGAGCCAGCGCTTCGCCGAGGCCTTTGGCCTCCTCCTCGGCCTCACCCCCAGGATCGTCTTGGGCAGCCTCCTCGCCTACTTCCTGGGGGAGTTCGCCAACGCCTACGTCCTGGCTCGCCTCAAGGTGAGGACGGAGGGGCGGCACTTCTGGTTCCGGGCCCTGGCCTCCACCCTGGTGGGGCAGGGCCTGGACACGGGGACCTTCCTCCTGGTGGCCTTCCTGGGGGTCCTCCCCTTGGACCTTTTGACCTCGGTCTTCCTCTCCAACTACGCCTTCAAGGTGGGGGTGGAGGCCCTGATGCTCCCCGTGACCTACCTGGTGGTGGGCTTCCTCAAGCGGCGCGAAGGCCTGGACCCCTTTGACCGGGGGATCTCCTTCAACCCCTTCCGGCTATGAACCCCCTTTTGGCCCACACCCTGGGGGTCGGCACCTGGGCCTGGGGGGACCGCCTCTTCTGGGGCTACGGCCGGGGGTACGGGGTGGAGGACCTGAGGCGGGCCTACCGGGCGAGCCTCGAGGCTGGACTCCGCCTCTTTGACACCGCCGAGTTCTACGGCTTCGGCCTCTCGGAAAGGCTCCTCGGCCGGTTCCTCGCCGAGGGCGGGGAAAGGCCCTACCTGGTGAGCAAGTTCTTCCCCTACCCCTGGCGCCTCTCCCGCCGGGACCTCCTCCGGGCCCTGAAGGGGAGCCTCGGCCGCCTCGGGGTGGAGGCTTTGGACCTCTACCTCCTCCACTGGCCCTGGCCTCCCGTACCCCTTAGGGTCTGGGCCGAGGCCTTGGCCGAAGCCTACGAGCGGGGACTGGCCCGGGGAGTAGGGTTCTGCAACCTGAACGAGGCCCAGCTGGAAGCGGCCAAGGCGGTTCTGGACCGGCACCGGGTGCCCCTTCTTGCCCTCCAGGTGGAGTACAGCCTCCTAAGGCGGAAGGCCGAGGCCCTCCTCCCCGCCCTGAGGCGGGAAGGGATCGCCCTCATGGCCTACAGCCCCCTGGCCATGGGCTGGCTCACGGGCAAGCTGGACCCAAGGAATCCCCCCCGGGACTACCGGGGGCGCAAGTACCGGCAGGACCTGGCCCGCCTGCCCCGCCTCCTCGGCGAGCTAAGGGCCCTGGCCGGGGCCAAGGGGGTACCCGTGGGGGCAGTGGCCCTCCGCTACCTTGTGGAAAAGGGGGCCCTGCCCATCCCCGGGGCCAAGAACGAAGCCCAGGCGCGCATGAACGCCGAGGCCCTGGCCTTCCGCCTGAGCCCGGAGGAGGTGGCCCGCCTCGAGGCGGCATCGTAAGCTGAGGGAGGCATGCCGGGAGTCGCCATCATCGGGGCGCAGTGGGGGGACGAGGGCAAGGGCAAGGTGGTGGACGCCCTGGCCCCCGAGGCGGACTACGTGGTCCGCTACCAGGGGGGGGCCAACGCCGGCCACACCGTGGTGGCCGAGGGACGGGTCTTCAAGCTGAACCTCCTGCCCTCGGGGGTCATCCACCCCCACGCGGTGAACGTCCTGGCGGACGGGATGGTCATAGACCCCTTCCGCTTCCAGGAGGAGCTTCAGGCCCTAAGGCAGGAGGGTTTCCAGCCCAAGGTCCTGGTCTCCGAAAGGGCCCACCTGGTCCTTCCCCACCACAAGCACGTGGAGAGCCGCCACAACTTCGTGGGCACCACGGGCCGGGGCATCGGCCCTGCCTACTCCGACCGGGCACGAAGGGTGGGGATCCGGGCCGGGGACCTCCTGGACGAGGAGGTGCTGCGGGAGAGGGTGCGCCGCCTCTTCCTGGAGAAGCCCAACTCCACGAAGGAGGCGGGCTGGGACACGGAAGCGAAGGCCCTGGAGGACCTGAGGCGGATGCGGGAGATCCTAAGCCCCTACGTGGCGGACACCGGGGCCCTCCTTCGTGAGGCCTGGAAGAAGGGGAAGCGCCTCCTCTTTGAGGGGGCCCAGGCCACCCTTCTGGACCTCAACTACGGTACCTACCCCTACGTGACCAGCTCCCACCCCACCGTGGGGGGGATCCTGGTGGGCACGGGGCTTCCCCACAAGGCCATCACCAAGGTCTACGGGGTGGCCAAGGCCTACGCCACGAGGGTGGGGGAAGGCCCCTTTCCCACGGAGATCCACGGGGAGCTCGCCCACCACCTCCGGGAAAAGGGGGGGGAGTACGGCACCACCACGGGAAGACCCCGCAGGGTAGGGTGGCTGGACCTGGTGGCCCTAAAGTACGCCTGCGAGGTGAACGGCTTTGACGGCCTCATCCTCACCAAGCTGGACGTGCTCTCGGGGCTTCCTAAGGTGAAGGTGGCCGTGGACTACCTGGACGGCGCCCGTCCCGGGGAGGCCCGCCCCGAGGCGGTGCGCTACGTGGAGCTCCCGGGCTGGGGGGAGCTCGCCGGGGTGAGAAGCCGGGAGGACCTTCCCCCAAGCCTCCTGCGCTATCTGGAGCTCGTGGAGGAGCATACCGGCGTACCGGTAGTCCTCTTCTCCACAAGCCCCAGGCGGGAGGACACCTTCGGGGCGGTGAGCTGGGTGTAATCCCACCCCATGCGGGCCCAGGTAAAGGGGGCCGCCGAGGCTAGGCAGGGCGTAAGAACGGGTGTGGGCGCCAAAAGCGCGCCCCCCTGCGCCAGGCCACCTTTGAGGAGTCCCTGAGCCTTGGAGGCCGCCTCCTCCGGAGGCCATGAGTTTGTGGAGGGGCTGGTCTTCGCCCTGGCGGGAGGAGACCTCCACAACCGCCTGGTGGCCCGCCTGTTCCTAAAGCTTCTTCCCAAAGCCTAGGAAAAGGGTGCCCAAGGCATGCTCCTCAAGGTGGGAGAGGCCGCCTGCTATCCCGATCTTTTCGTCACCTGCGAGGAACGCCCCACTGCAAGGAGACCGCTGGCTTGGTGGTGGGGGTCTTCTCCCCGGGCACGGAGGCCATAGACCGCGGGGAAAAGCTCCTGCGCTACCGGGAGCTTCCCGGCCTTCAGGCCTACGTGCTCGGCCAGGCGGTTAGAGATCTACCGCCGCCTGCCCGAAGGAAGCTGGCGCTACGGGGTGGTGGAGAAGGACCAGGTGGAGCTCCCCTGCGTGGGAGCGGTCCTGGACCTGGACGCGGACTCCCCTTGGAACCTAGGCCCTGAGGAAGGCCACGTAGCGCTCCAGGAGGAGGTAGGCCTCTCCGGAGGCCAGGACCTCCCGGGCCAGGGCCACCCCCTCCTTCAGGGAGGGCGTCTTCCCCGCGGCGTAAAACCCCGCCCCCGCGGAGAGGGCCACGGCGTGGGCCAGGGGGCCTTCCTCCTCCCCTTTGAGGAGGCGGCGGGCGAGCTCGGCGTTCTCCGCCGGGGAACCGCCCTTTAGGGCCTCGAGGGGGGCCCGCCCAAGCCCCACTTCCTCCGGGAGGAGGGCGTAGGGGCCCTTCCCCACCTCCACCACCCGGTTCTCCCCCAGGACGAGCTCGTCCGCCCCCTCCCCGTGGACCACAAGCCCCCGGGCCCCCAGGCGCTCCAGGGCCTCGGCCATGGGGGAAAGCCACCCCGGGCTAAAGACCCCGAGGACGTAGCGGTCCGCCCCCGCGGGGTTCGTAAGGGGACCGAGGAGGTTGAAGACGGTACGGATGCCGAGCTCCGCCCGCACCGGGGCCACGTGGCGCATGGCGGGGTGGAAGACCCGGGCGAAGAGGAAGCCGAAGCCCAGGGCCTCGATGGCCTCCCCCACCCTTTCGGGAGGGGCCTCGAGGTCCACCCCCAAAGCCTCTAGGAGGTCGGCCGAGCCCGCGCGGGAGCTCGCGGCCCGGTTCCCGTGCTTGGCCACCGCCACCCCCCCCGCCGCCGCCACCAGGGCCCCTAAGGTGGAGAGGTTCAAGAGGCCCTTCCCGTCCCCCCCGGTGCCCACGATGTCCAGAAGGGGACGGCGGCCCACCTTTAGGGGCCTCGCCGCCTCCCGCATGGCCCTGGCCATGGCGGCGATCTCGTGAGGCTTCTCCCCCCTCAGGGCCAAGGCCGTGAGGAGGCCCGCCGCCTTGACCGGGGAGACCTCCCCCCGCATCAGGGCCTCCATGAGGCCAAAGGCCTCCTCCTCCGTCAGCACCTCCCCCAACAGGGCCTTCCTCAACGCGTCCATGGGTCCTCCAGGAAGTTCTTCAGGATCCGCTTGCCCGCCTCCGTGAGGTGGCTTTCCGGGTGGAACTGCACCCCATGCAGCGGGTAGAGGCGGTGCCTCAGGCCCATCACCGTCCGCCTGCCCGCTTCCTCCACCCAGGCGTTCACCAGGAGTTCCTCCGGCAGGGCCTCCACCACCAGGGAGTGGTACCGGGTGGCAGGAAAGGGGCTCTCAAGCCCCCGGAAGACCCCGGTGCCGTCGTGGTGGATGGCGCTCACCTTCCCGTGCATGACGAGGGGAGCGGGGACCACCTTCCCCCCGAAGGCCGCCCCGATGGCCTGGTGCCCCAGGCACACCCCGAGGATGGGGTAGCGGGGGGCGTAGCGCTGGATGAGGGGGACGGAAAGGCCGGCCTCCTTCGGGGTGCAGGGCCCCGGGCTGATGACGATGCGCTCCGGATCCAAGGCCTCCACCTCCTCCAGCAGGAAGCGGTCGTTCCGCCACACGATGGGACTCGCCCCGAGCTCCCCCAGGTACTGCACCAGGTTGTAGGTGAAGCTGTCGTAGTTGTCGATTACGAGAACCCTCACGTCGCCCTCCTGGGGGTCACAGCCCCGCCTCCGCCATCTCCACCGCCTTGAGGAGGGCCCTCGCCTTGTTCAGGCACTCCTCGTACTCCCTCTCGGGCACGGAGTCCGCCACGATCCCCGCCCCCGCCTGGACGTGCATCTGCCCCTGAGCGATGACAAAGGTGCGCAGGGTGAGGGCCATGTCCATGGCCCCATCGTAGGCCAGGTAGCCGAAGGCCCCCCCGTAGGGACCTCGGCGGTGGGGCTCCAGCTCCTCAATGATCTCCATGGCCCGGATCTTCGGGGCCCCAGACACGGTGCCCATGGGGAGGACGCTGGCCAGGGCGTCCAAGGGCGTCTTCCCCTCGGCCAGGACCCCCTCCACCGTGGAGACCAGGTGCATCACGTGGGAGTAGCGCTCCACGTGCATGGGCTCCAGGACCCGTACTGTTCCGTAGGCGGCCACCCGGCCGATATCGTTGCGGGAGAGGTCCAAAAGCATCACGTGTTCCGCCCGCTCCTTCTCGTCTTTTAGAAGCTCTTCCGCAAGCCTCCTATCCTCCTCCTCGTCCCCCCCCCGGGGCCTCGTGCCGGCGATGGGCCGGGTGACCACCCTCCTCCCGTCCGAGCGCAGGAGGCTTTCCGGGCTGGCCGACACCAGGACCACCTCCCCGAGGTCCAGGTACCCCATGTAGGGGCTCGGGTTCACGCTCCTTAGGGCCCGGTAGAGGGCGAAGGGATGGACGGTGAGGGGGGAGGAAAGCCTCAAGGAGAGCACCACCTGGAAGATGTCCCCGGCCCGGATGTAGCCAAGGGCCTTCTCCACCGCCCCCAGGTAGTCCTCGCGGGTCATGTCCGGCTGGAAGCGCGCCCTACCCCCGGGCCTTTCCCCCGGCACCCCGGGGAGGGGGCCTTTGAGCCTCCTTTCCGCCCAGGCAAGGCGCCCCTCGGCCTCCTCCGCATCCCTGCCCGGGGCCACCAGGTGGAGGAGGTTCTGCAGGTGGTCAAAGACCGCCACCACCTCCGGCTCCACGAAGAGGAGGTCAGGAAGGCGAAGGTCGTCGGGCTTCAGGGAGGGGAGGCGCTCGTAGTAGCGCACGAGGTCGTAGGCGGCGTACCCCACCACCCCCCCGAAGAAGGGGGGCAGGTCCTTGGGCCGCTCCAGGGGGGCAAAGACCGCCTCATACAGGGTGCGCAGGGGGTCCTGGGTGGCCACCCGTTCCCCGTTCACCGTGAACACCCCGTCCTTGAGGAAAAACGTCCGCTTGGCCCCCACCCCCACGATGGAAAAACGCCCCTGCCGCCCCCGCTCCACGGACTCCAGGAGGAAGCTCACCGGGGCCTTCTCGGCGAGCTTGAGGTAGGCCGTGACCGGCGTTTCCAAGTCTGCGAGCAGGGTCCTGCGAAAAGGTCGGATCATGCCCATCCCCCCAAGCGAATCCCCCGGGGTAGGCCCCGGGGGAAAGACCGCCTCCCTCCCGGGGCCTAGCCGGGCCACCAGCGAAGGAGGGTCAGGGTCATGCCCCCAGGATAGCCCAAAAGGCTCCCGGGGTCTAGGGGCTTGCCGGGGCGGCCCTAGAAGCGCTCGGCCACGCTCTTCATCTGCAGGAAGTGGAGGAGGTAGTCGGGGCCGCCCGCCTTGGTGTCCGTGCCCGAGAGGTTGAAGCCGCCAAAGGGCTGGACCCCCACGAGGGCCCCGGTGATCTTGCGGTTGAGGTAGAGGTTACCCACGTGGAACTCGCGCCTCGCCCTCTCCAGGTGCTCCCGTTTCCTGGAGTAGACCCCCCCCGTAAGGCCGTAGACGGTGCCGTTGGCCACCTCCAGGGCCTCGCCGAAATCCTTCACCCGGATCACGGAGAGCACTGGCCCAAAGATCTCCTCCTGGGCGATGCGGGCCTCCGGGGGCACCTCGGCGAAAAGGGTGGGGGCGATGAAGTAGCCCTCGCCTTCCAGCCGCCTTCCCCCGAGGACAAGCCTCCCCTCCCCCTTCCCCACCTCAATGTAGGAGAGGACCTTCTCCTCCTGGGCCTTGGAGGCCACAGGACCGAGATCGGGGTTCTCCTCCGCAGGGCCCACCACGAGCCTCTCCGCCCTCCTCAGGACCCGCTCCAGGACAGGCTCGTAGGCCTTCTCCGTGAGGATGAGGCGGCTTGCCGCCGAGCACTTCTGACCCTGGAAGCCGTAGGCGGAAACCAGGATACCCTCGGTGGCGGCCTCCAGGTCGGCGGTCTCGTCTACGATGATGGCGTCCTTGCCGCCGAGCTCCAGGAAGACCCGCTTGATCCACCTCTGTCCCGGGGCCAGCCGGCTCACGGCCTCCTGGATCCAGAGGCCCACCTCGAGGCTCCCCGTGAAGTTGACGAACCGGGTCCTGGGGTGCTCCACCAGGTAGGCCCCCACCTCCTTCCCCTCCCCGGGGAGGAGGTTCACCACCCCCGGGGGGAAGCCCGCCTCGTGGAGGATCTCAAAGACCTTGGCGGCGATGACCACCGTGTCCTCGGCCGGCTTGGCCACCACGGTGTTCCCCACCACCACCGGCCCGGCCATCATCCCGGTGAAGATGGCAATGGGAAAGTTCCAAGGAGCGATGACCACCCCGGCCCCCAACGGGATATAAAAGCTCTCGTTGTCCTCGCCGGGGTAGGGCACCACCTCCACGGAGGGGTACTTGTACTTCAGGGCCTGGCGGGCGTAGTACTCCAGGAAGTCTATGGCCTCGGCCACCTCGGCGCTGGCCTCCACCCAGCTCTTGCCGATCTCGTAGACCAAGGTGGCCTCGAGCTCCCGCCGCCTCCTTTTCATGAGGGCCGCGGCCTTGAGGAGGAGGCGGCTTCGGTCCTCCTGGGGCCAGTCCTTCCAGGTCTTGAAGGCCTTCCAGGCGGCCTCGAGGGCGGCCTCTGCCTCCGCCTTGCCCGCCTTGGCCACCGTCCCCACCACCTGGCTCGGGGCCGAGGGGTTGCGGGAGGCGATTTGGTCCTTTGTGTCCACCCACTCCCCCCCGAGGTAGAGGGGGTAGTGGCGGCCGAACTCGCTTCGGACCCGCTTTAAGGCCTCCCGCATCTCCCGCCTGGCCTCCTCCGTGGCGAAGGTCTCCACCGGCTGGTTGCGAAAAGGTTCCACCGTCATGCTCGCCTCCTCTTAGCCTCCCAAGAGGCTCCTCAGCACCAGGAAAAGGTTCTCGGGTCGCTCGGCGATGCGCCTTGTGAGGTAGGGGTACCAGTCCCGGCCGTAGGGCACGTAGGCCCGCACCGTGTACCCCTCCCGGGCGAGGCTTTTCTGGGCCTCGGGGCGCACCCCGTAAAGCAGCTGGAACTCAAAGCCCTCCCTGGGGATGCCCATGGCCTCCGTGTAGCGCTTTACCTCGGCGATGAGCCTGGGGTCGTGGGTGGCGAAGGCCACGTAGAGCCCCTCCCTAAGGGCGAGCTTCCCCAGGTGCAGGTACTCGGCGTCAATGAGGCGCTTGTCCTGGAAGGCCACCTCCTTGGGCTCCCGGTAGGCCCCCTTCACCAGGCGCAGGTTGGGGCGGTAGGGGAGCAGGTCCAGAAGGTCCTTCTCCGTGCGGTAGAGGTAGCTTTGCAGGACGATCCCCACCTGGGAAAACCCTTCCTCCCGGAGGGCCTTGTAGATGCGCAAGGTGGCCTCTACCCTGGGGGAGTCCTCCATGTCCAGCCGCACGAAGACCCCCCGGGGCTCCGCCTCCTTGAGGATCTCCCGGAGCAAGGAGAGGGCGAGGTCCTCGGAGAGGTCCAGGCCGAGCTGGGTGAGCTTCAAGGAGAGGTACTTGGGCCAGGGCTTCGCCCCCAAGGCCCAGACGAGCTCAAGAAGCCCCCGCTGGAAAGCCCGGGCCTCCTCCTCGGTTCGCACCATCTCGCCCAAAAGGTCCAAGATGGCGTGGACGCCCTCCCGCTCCAGGGCCTCCGCCGCCTTCAGGGCCTCTTCCAGGGTCTCCCCTGCCACATAGCGGCGCACCAGGCCCCGCGCCCGCCTTCGGATAAACCCCTCCACCCCAGGGTTGCCCGCCACCCCCAAAACGAAGGAACGATAGGCCATGTCTAGGGTCATCCCGCCTCCTAAAGCCTCTGCAACACCAGCCTCTTAAAGCGCTCTATGTGGGCCTCCACCGCCCGCCGCGCCCCTTCCGGGTCCTTGCGGGAGAGGGCCTCGAGGATGGCCCGGTGCTCGGCCCGGGTCCGCTCCTCCTGGGAGAGGGTGGGAAGGGCGCTCCGGGCCAGGGCCAGGGTGGCGAGGAGGTCCTCGTAGAGGCGATAAAGCGTCCGGTTCCCGGAAAGCCGCACCAAAGCGCGGTGGAACTCCAGGTCCCGGCGCATCTGCTCGGGGTAGTCCTCCTTGGGGACCTCGTCAATGGCCCGAAGAAGCCCTGAAAGCTCCTCAAGCTCCCAGGGCGTGGCCCTAAGGGCCGCCTCCCGGACCGCCTCCCCTTCCAGGAGGGCCCGCACCCTGTAGACCTCCTCCACCTCCTCCGGGGTGAAGGCCTTGACCCTCGCCCCCCTACCCGGCACAAGCTCCACCAAGCCCTCCTCGGCGAGGCGCATCAGGGCCTCCCGCACGGGGGTGCGGGAAACCCCCAGGTCCTGGGCCAAAAGGGGCTCGGAGAGCCTTTCCCCAGGAGCGAAGCGCCCGGAGAGGAGGAGGTCCTTGAGGTGGCGGTAGACCGCCTCGCGCACCTGGTTAGGGCGGCGGAAGCCCAGGGTCTGCATCCTGTATACAGGATAAGCCACCCGGCCGCCTGGGGCAAGCCCCATCACCGAGCCCCCAAAAGCCGCTTCAGCCCCCCGCCCAGCCGCTTCCAAAGGGGGCCAAACCGGGCCTCGTAGCTCCTCGCCGCCTCCTCGGGGGAGGGGTCCACCCCGAGCTCCTGGGCCAGGAAGTAGCGGTGGTCCATGACCCAGAGGTAGAGGTCGGCCTCGGTGCGGCCCGGGAAGTCCCGAAGGAGCCCTAGGCGGCGGATGGCCTCCACCGTGGGCTTGTAGAGGTTCTCGTACCAGTCCACCACCGCCTCCTCCCAGGAGATCTCCCGGTTCTCCTCGAGCCCCTTGAAGTAGCGCCGTGTGGCGATGTGGTCCAGGAGGAGGTCGTACCGGCCCAGGGTGGTGAAGCGGATCTCCTCCGCCTCGGGAACGAGCTCCCTAAGCCTCGTCTTCTCCAGGAAGTGGGCGTACTCGGCCTTGAGGATGAGGTCCTTCAGCGTGTCCGAGGCCTCCACGGGCACCGGGACCTCGAGGGCGATGACGTAGGCGTCGATGAACTTCTGCCCTGTGGCCTTGGCCAGGGCCACCCGGTGGTTCCCGTCCTTGACGAAATAGGCCTCCCCCACCTGGTAAACCTCTATGGGGGGAAGCTCCACCCCCTCCAGCTGCAGGGCCCGGAGGCGCTTCCAGCGCTCCAGGGTGTGGGGGGTCTTGGGGAGGAAGCGGTGGTCAAAGTCCTCGTAGCGGTCCACCGAGCCCACCACCTTGTCCACCTCAATGGTGCAAAGACCCAGGGGGTGCTCCCCTTTGGGCCTCAGGGCAAGGGCCTGGTGAAAGGGCAGGAGCAGGTTGGGCTCGCCCTTTAGGCGGTGGAGGAGCTCGTGAAGGGCGGCGCGCCGCTCCAGGCGCTCTGCCTCGGCTTGGGCCTGCAGGTCGGGCCTCATGGAACCGCTACCACCCCTTCCTTAGGGTAGCCCGCGCCGGTCAGAAGATTGTGAGAGGGTGGACAAGCGCCCCTGGACAACCGGGCGCCCAAGGGGTTAGATAGGGCCATGGGTTTGGACCTTCGGACCCGCGTGCAAGGGGAGCTAGACAGGCTTAAGCGGGAAGGGCTCTATATCCGCCCCAGGGTCCTCGAGGCCCCCCAGGAGCCCGTGACCCGGGTGGAGGGGCGGGAGGTGGTGAACCTGGCCTCCAACAACTACCTGGGCTTCGCCAACCACCCCTACCTCAAGGAGCGGGCCCGCCAGTACCTGGAGCGCTGGGGAGCAGGCAGCGGGGCGGTGCGCACCATCGCCGGCACCTTCCCCTACCACCTGGAGCTGGAGGAGGCCCTCGCCCGCTTCAAGGGGACGGAGAGCGCCCTTGTGCTCCAGTCGGGCTTCACCGCCAACCAGGGGGTGCTGGGGGCCCTCCTCCAGGAGGGGGACCTGGTCTTCTCCGACGAGCTCAACCACGCCAGCATCATCGACGGCCTCCGCCTCACCAAGGCCACCCGGCTGGTCTATCGCCACGCCGACGTGGAGCACCTGGAGGAGCTTCTCAAGGCCCACGACACCGAGGGCCTCAAGCTCATCGTCACCGACGGGGTCTTCTCCATGGACGGGGACATCGCCCCCCTGGACCGGATCGTCCCCCTGGCCAGGCGGTACGGGGCGGTGGTCTACGTGGACGACGCCCACGGAAGCGGGGTCTTAGGGGAGATGGGGAAGGGGACGGTCCACCACTTCGGCTTCCACCAGGACCCCGACGTGGTCCAGGTGGCCACCCTCTCCAAGGCCTGGGCGGGGATCGGGGGGTATGCCGCGGGGGCGCGGGAGCTCAAGGAGCTCCTCATCAACAAGGCGAGGCCCTTCCTCTTCTCCACGAGCCACCCGCCGGCGGTGGTGGGGGGGCTTCTCGGGGCCTTAGAGCTCATTCAAAAGGAACCCGAGCGGGTGGAAAGGCTTTGGCAGAACACCCGCTACTTCAAGAGGGAGCTCGCCCGCCTAGGCTACGACACCCTGGGGAGCGAAACCCCCATCACCCCGGTCCTCTTCGGCGAGGCGCCTTTGGCCTTTGAAGCGAGCCGCCTCCTCTTGGAGGAGGGAGTCTTCGCCGTGGGCATCGGCTTCCCCACCGTGCCCCGGGGCAAGGCGAGGATCCGCAACATCGTCACCGCCGCCCACACGAAGGAGATGCTGGACAGGGCCCTCGAGGCCTACGAGAAGGTGGGGCGTAAGCTCGGTATAATCCACTAAATGCTCTTCCCTCCTTCCCTCCCTCCCACGCCCTCCGGGCGGAGCCTGGGCCGGGTGGAAACGCCCCCTGAGGTGGTGCGCTTCATGGTGGGGCTAGCCGAGGCCCCCAAGGGAGGGAGGGTGCTGGAACCCGCCTGTGCGGACGGGCCCTTCCTCCGGGCCTTCCGAGAAACCCACGGAACGGATTACCGCTTCTTCGGGGTGGAGATAGACCCCTCTGCCCTGGACCTCCCGCCGTGGGCAGAAGGGGTGGTGGCGGACTTCCTCCTCTGGGAACCGGGGGAGGCCTTTGACCTGATCCTGGGGAACCCGCCCTACGGTATCGTCGGAGAAGCCAGCAAGTACCCCATCCACGTCCTCAAAGAGGTCAAGGGTCTCTACAAGAAGGCCCTTTCCACCTGGAGGGGGAAATACAACCTGTATGGGGCTTTCATAGAGAAGTCCGTCCGGCTTCTCAGACCAGGTGGGCTTCTCGTCTTCGTGGTCCCGACTACGTGGCTCGTCTTGGACGATTTTTCCCTACTTCGAGCGTTTTTGGCCCAGGAAGGAAGGGTGGAGGTGTACTACTTGGGCGAGGTCTTTCCCAAGAGAAAAGTGAGCGCCGTGGTTCTCCTGTTTCGGAGGGGAGGAAGGGGCCTTGCCCTCTGGGACACGAGGCGGGAGGGGAGGGAGTTCGTTCCCTCGCTTTGGGAGCAGTACCCCGACTGGCGAGGGGAGATGGTTCGCTTCGAAACCGAGGAAACCCGACAGCTGGAAGCCTACGGAACACCCCTCGGTAAGCTCTTCCACATACGCTTCGCCGCGAGGAGCCCAGAGTTCAGAAGGCACCCTGCCGTTCAAAGGGAACCGGGGCCAGGCCTGGTGCCCGTCCTCACGGGAAAGAACCTGAGACCGGGTTGGATAGACTATGAGAAAAACCACTCTGGTCTTTGGATGCCTAAGGAAAGGGCCAAGGAGCTCAGGGACTTCTATGCCACGCCTCACCTGGTGGTAGCCCACACCAAGGGGACTAGGGTGGTAGCTGCTTGGGACGAAAGGGCCTACCCCTGGCGGGAGGAGTTCCACCTCCTGCCCAAGGAGGGCGTGAGGCTAGACCCCTTGTCCCTGGTGAAATGGTTAAACTCCGAAGAAATGCAGGAGCACGTCAGGACCCTTTATCGGGACTTTGTTCCCCACCTGACGATGAGGATGCTAGAAAGGCTTCCTGTGAGGAGGGAATATGGCTTCCACACAAGCCCAGAAAGCGCTTGAGGCCTTTGAGCATTTTCTCAGGCATTTGGACCTCTATACCTATCAAGAGAAATACCGCCCCATTAAAACGGTAGAGCAAGACCTGCCCAAGGAACTCAACCCGCTTCCGGACCTGTACGAGCATTATTGGAAACCCGGCGGGGAGGCCTTTCACTTTCCCAGTTTCGAAGATTTTTTCAATCTCTGGTGGGAAAAGCGCCTGAGGCCCCTGGACGAATTCATACGCAAGTACTTTTGGGGGTGCTCTTACGAGTTTGTCCGCCTCGGTTTCGAAGCCAGGCTCTATCGGACGGCCGTTTCTATTTGGACTCAATTCCATTTTTGCTACCGCTGGAACGCCTCTTGTGAACTTCCTTTGGTAGCCTCACCAGAGCTGGATGCTCAAGGGATAGACGCGCTGATCCAAACAAGCGGGCCCCCAACGGGTATCCAAATCAAAAAGGAAACTTACCGTTCCGAGGCCCGGGGAGAAAACCGCTTTTTAAGAAGGCAGAGCAACTTTTTGCTTCTAGAAGTTCCCTACACGCTGCAAACCCCAGAGGAACTCAACCGGAAGGCTGAGCGCGCAAAAACAAGAAAAGAAACCCCCCTCCTATGGGCCAAAGTTGCGCACCACTTAGAACGCCTGGACAACGGCTTCGTCATTTTCCGGGAAAGCTACGTGAAGGGCATAGAAGCCTTCCTCAAAAGTGCCTCTACCTTATCCGGGCTTATCCCTTGGGAGAGGATAGCCCGGGAAGCCCTCACCGCCCCGTGAAGTAGACCCGGAGGACGAGCCCCAAGGAGAAGAGAAGCCCCAAGGCCACGTAGACCTCGGGGCGCCTGGGCGGGTCCTTGAGGCCCCGGTAGAACCACGCCCCCGGCTCCAAGCCTCCCAAGTAGTGGAGCCCGGCGGCGAGGAGAAGGCCGTAGAGGAGGTGGAGGCCGTCCTTGGGCCTGAGGCCCTGGAGGAAGAGGAGAAAGCCCAAAAGGACCTGGAGGATGGCCACCCAGGCCACCCCCCGGAGGAGGGCGTAGAACCGGGAGGGCAGGGGACGGAAGAAGCCCCCCATGCCCACAAGGGCCAAGGCGGGGACCGCGATCAGGAGGGCAAGCCCGAGGAGGGCGTGAAGGGAAGCCAGGGCGGTCATGAGGGCAGGATACCGGGGAAAGGCCCGGGCGGGAAGTGGAGTTTCTCTGCTATGCCTCCAACTCATCGCCCGCCTCGAGGCGATGGAAGACCTCTTCCCTATGGCAAAAACGGCCCAGACGTTTATGGTATACTGGGGGAGTGAGCTACGACGCTTCCGCCATTAAGGTGCTCAAAGGTCTGGAAGGGGTGCGCCACCGCCCGGCCATGTACATCGGCGGGACAGGGGTGGAGGGCTACCACCACCTTTTTAAGGAGATTCTGGACAACGCCGTGGACGAGGCCCTGGCGGGCTACGCCACGGAGATCACCACCACCCTGAACCCGGACGGCTCCCTCACCGTGGAGGACAACGGCCGCGGCATCCCCGTGGACCTGATGCCCGAGGAGGGGAAGCCCGCGGTGGAGGTCATCTACACCACCCTGCACTCGGGGGGCAAGTTTGAAAGCGGAGCCTACAAGGTCTCCGGGGGGCTCCACGGGGTGGGGGCGAGCGTGGTCAACGCCCTCTCCGAGTGGACCCTCGTAGAGGTCTTCCGCGAGGGGAAGCACTACCGCATCGCCTTCAGCCGAGGTGAGGTGACGGAACCCCTCCGGGTGGTAGGCCAAGCCCCCCGGGGCAAGACGGGCACCCGGGTCACCTTCAAGCCCGACCCGGAGATCTTCGGAAACCTTGCCTTTGACCCCAGCAAGCTCCGGGCCCGCCTAAAGGAGGTGAGCTTCCTGGTGGCGGGGCTTAGGCTCGTCTTCAGGGACCTCCTCCACGGCAAGGAGGAGGTCTTCCAGGACCGGGGGGGTGTGGCCTCCTTCGCCAAGGCCCTGGCCGCCGAGGAGGAGCTCCTTTACGAGAAGCCCTTTCTCCTCCGCGGCCAGGAGGGGGAGGTGGAGGTGGAGGTGGGCCTCATCCACACCAAGGGCTACAACACGGAGATCCTCACCTACGCCAACATGATCCCCACCCGGGACGGGGGGACCCACCTCACCGCCTTCAAGGCCGCCTACAGCCGGGCCCTGAACCAGTACGCGAAAAAGGCGGGGCTCCACAAGGAGAAGGGCCCTCAGCCCACAGGGGATGACCTTCTGGAGGGGGTTTACGCCGTGGTCTCCGTGAAGCTCCCAAAGCCCCAGTTTGAGGGGCAGACCAAGGGGAAGCTCTTAAACCCCGAGGCAGGGACCGCGGTGAGCCAGGTGGTCTACGAGAAGCTCCTGGAGCTTTTGGAGGAGAACCCCCGCATCGCCAGGACCGTGTACGAGAAGGCCCTCCGGGCAGCCCAGGCCCGGGAGGCGGCGAGGAAGGCCCGGGAGCTCGTCCGCCGGCAAAACCCCCTGGAGTCCGACGACCTTCCGGGAAAGCTCGCCGACTGCCAGACGGAAAACCCCGAAGAGGCAGAGCTTTTCATCGTGGAGGGGGACTCGGCAGGGGGGAGCGCCAAGCAGGGCCGGGACCGCCGCTTCCAGGCCATCCTCCCCCTCAGGGGCAAGATCCTCAACGTGGAGAAGGCGGGGCTTTCCAAGGCCCTGAAAAACGCCGAGGTGCGGGCCATGGTGGCGGCCATCGGGGCGGGGATCGCGGGGGACGGGGAGGCCCACTTTGACCTCGAGGGCCTCCGCTACCACAAGATCATCATCATGACCGACGCCGACGTGGACGGGAGCCACATCCGCACCCTGCTCCTCACCTTCTTCTACCGCTACATGCGCCCCCTGATTGAGAAGGGGTACGTGTACATCGCCCAGCCCCCCCTTTACCGGCTCCAGGTGGGGAAGCGGGTGGAGTACCTTTACTCGGAGGAGGAGCTCCAGGCGCGGCTGAAGGAGCTGGAGGGCAAGGGCTACGAGGTCCAGCGCTTCAAGGGCCTCGGGGAGATGAACCCCGAGCAACTTTGGGAGACCACCATGAACCCCGAGAAGCGGGTCCTCAAGCGGGTGGAGCTCCAGGACGCCCTCGAGGCCAGCGAACTCTTTGAGAAGCTCATGGGCCAGGAGGTGGCCCCCAGGCGGGAGTTCATAGAGGAGCACGCCCGCTACGCGGAAATTGACATCTGAGCTCCGCGCCCCAAAAAAACCCGCCGCCCGCAGGCGGCTTCCCTTGGTCTGACTCCTTCAGTATACCACGGGTTTCCGGTATGTAAAGTGGTATGCAACAAAACCCGTCCCCAAAAGGGGTTTGGCGGGGGTTAAAAAGGCTAAAGGGATTCAATCCAAATTAGCTGCCAAGGGCGCGAGGGCCTTCTTGGGGTACGCTGAAGGGACAAGGAGGTGCCCCATGGCCCGGTACCTGGTGGTGGCCCACCGGACGGCCAAAAGCCCCGAGCTGGCGGCGAAGCTGAGGGAGATCCTGCAGCAAGACCCCGAGGCCGAGTTCGTCCTGCTGGTGCCCGCCATCCCCCCGCCCGGCTGGGTCTACGAGGAGAACGAGGTGCAAAGGCGGGCCCAGGAGGAGGCCGAGGCCGCCAGGCAGGCCCTCGAGGCCCAGGGCATCCCCATCGCTGAGACCAAGGCCGGGGACGTCTCCCCCCTCTTGGCCCTCGAGGAGGAGCTCCTGGCCCATACCGGGACCTACCGGGCCATCGTTTTGGCCACCCTCCCCCCGGGGCTTTCCCGCTGGCTCAGGCTGGACGTGCACACCCAGGCCGAGCGCTTCGGCCTACCTGTGATCCACGTGATCGCCCACCCCTAGCCTCCCCCGCTTCTCATCTTCGCCCCGTATACTGCCCCCGTGCTGGGGCGGTACGTGCTCCGGGAGGTCCTCCTGCCCTACGCGGTGGGGGTCTTCCTCTTCGTTGCCCTTCTCACCTTTGACCTGCTCTCTAGCCTCTCCGGCGTCCTCCTGAGCCGGGGAGCGGGGGTAGAGGCCATCGCCACCCTGGTCCTCTATCGGCTCCCCTGGACCCTGAGCCTGGCCCTACCCCTGGGCCTTGTGTTCGCCATCCTGGTAGGGCTCTCCCGCCTCATCCGCCACTCCGAGCTCAAGGCAGCCTACGCCGCCGGGGTGCCGCCCCTCTCCCTCCTCAAGCCCCTCCTCCTCCTTGCCCTCGTGGTGAGCCTCCTGGACCTCTTCAACCTAGCGGAGCTGAGGCCCAAGGCCCTCGAGGCCTACGACCGAACCCTGGCCCGCCTCCTCTACGGAGAGACGGGCCCAAGCGGGGTGCTGAGGCAGCAGGTCTACGCCCTGGAGGGCCTCGGGGTCTACTACGCCGAGGAGGTGCGCCCCGAGGTGGGGCAGAACCGCCTCTTCGGGCTTCGGGTGGTGGACGAAAAGGGGAGGATTTACAGCGCAAAGGAGGGGGTGTGGGACCGGGAAGGCTGGCAGTTTCTGGGGTACGTGCTGGAGGAAGGGAGGCTCCGGCCCTTCCAGGGCATCCTCCCCTTTCCCGCCCTCTTCCGCCCCAAGGAGAGCCTGGGCTCCCGGGACCCGTACGACTCCACCCCCTTGGGGGAGCTGTGGACCCGGAGCCAGGTGGAGCCCGGGGCCCGCTTCGCCCTCCACCGCCGCCTGGCGGACGCCCTGGGGGGCCTCTTCCTGGGCCTGGCCGCCGCCGCGCTGGGCCTCTCCCTACGGGAAGCGGCCTGGGCCTTCCTGGCCGTGGTCCTCCTCATCTTTGGTTACTACGTCCTCTGGACCCTTGTGGCCCAGCTCGCCCGCTACGATGTGAGCCCCCTCTTGGCCCACCTGCCCAACGCCCTCTACGGCCTGTTGGGCCTCGCCCTGGCCTGGAGGCTAAGGTGAAGACCCTGGACCGCTACCTCCTCCGGGAGGCTCTCGGCCTCTTCGCCGGAGGGCTTCTCGCCATCGTCCTCCTCTTCCTGGCGGGGGCGGTCTACGAGGTCCTGGCCCCCTTGGTGGCCAAGGGAGCCGACGCCTACACCCTCCTCCGCTACCTCCTCTACCGCACGCCCGAGGCCCTGGTGCGGGGGGCTCCCGTGGCCTACCTCTTCGCCCTCCTCCTCCTCCTCTCCCGGATGGCTGAGGACGCGGAGCTGAAAGCCCTCCTCGCCCTGGGGATTCGGCGGGAGCGGGTCCTCCTCCCCTTCCTCCTCCTGGGCGGGGGGATCGCTCTCTTCGGCTTCCTGCTGGGAGAGGGCCTCGTGCCTAGGGCCTTGGCCGCAGGACAGGACCTGCTAAGGCGGCAGGTGCTGGAGAGGCCCCGCGCCCTCCTCTCCCCGGGGACCACCTTCCAAGACGCTAAGGGGCGGGTGGTCTACGTGGGGGAGGTGACGGGGGACCGGATTGGGAAGCTTCGGGTCCTCTCCCGGGAGGAGGTCCTCCTGGCGGAGCGGGGCAGGTTCCAGGAGGGGGTGCTGCGGGTGGAGGAGGGCCTGCGGGTCACCTACGAGGGCGACCGGCCCCGGACCCTGACCCGCTTCCAGAGGGGCGAGCTGGTGTTGAAGGACCTGACCTTTGAGCCCTGGCAGAACCCGGCGAACCGCATGGGCTTGGGAGCCCTCAGGCAGGAGGTAGCGAGGCTTAAGTCCCTGGGGGCCAAGGCGGGCCTCGAGGCCACCACCTACTACCGCCGCTTCGCCGAGCCGGCCTCGGCCCTGGTCTTCGCCCTCTTCGCCACGGGCCTCGCCTTCTACCTCCTCGGGGGAAGCCGGAGCCTGGGGCTCGTGGGGGTGGCGGTGCTCACCTTTTTCTACTACGCCACCTGGAGCGTAGGGCGGATCATGGGGGAGCAGAACGCCCTAACCCCCCTCCTCGCCGCCTGGGGACCCAACCTGCTTTACGGGCTTTTGGGCCTTCTCCTCCTCTTGGGAGGGCGGAGGTGAGGTGGCTTCTCGCCCTCCTCTTCTGCCTCCTTCCCGCCCTGGCCCAGGAGCGGGTGCTCAAGGTGCTGGAGGCGGAGAAGCTGGAGCTTCGGGAGGAAGGGGGCGAGGAGGTGTTCGTGCTTTCGGGAAGCCCCGTGCGCCTTACGCGGGAAGGGGAGGCTTTGGAGGCGGAGAGGGTGGTCTACCTCCGCGGGAGAAAGCTCCTTCTCCTCTCCGGAAAGGTGCGCTATCGGGACAAGGAGGGGCGCCTCATCCAGGCGGAGGAGCTTCAGGTGGACCTCTCGGACGAGGGCTTTGACGCCCTGGAGGTGCGGATAGAGGCCAAGGACCTCCTCCTCACCGGACCCCTCTGCCAACGGGTGGCGGGGGCCATCCTCCTCAAGGAGGGGTACGCCACCCCCTGCTTCGGGTGCGGCCAGGAGGTGCCCGACTACGCCTTCCGGGCCAGGGAGATCGTCCTTTACCCCGGGGACCGGGTGGTGGCGAGGGGGGTGGTCCTCCTCCTCCAGGAGAAACCCGTCCTGGAGCTCCCCGTCCTGCTCCTCTTCCTCTCCGAGCGGCGGCCCCTTTTGGAGGCTGGGCAGGACGCGGGGGGCCTCTACCTGAAGGCGGCCCTCCCCTATGTGGCCGAGTTCGGCCTCGGGTACGCCCTCCTCGGCTACTACCAAGGCCGGGGCTACGGCTTCGGCGTTGACCACTTTGGCGTGGGCGAGGCCAAGGAGCGCTACTTTTTCCTGCACACCCCCCCGGATACCTTCCAGTACCGGGGGGAGTATGGCTTAAAGCGGGCGGAGTTTGCGGTTTCGGCCCTGGTGGAGCGGGACGACACCCGGGAGAGGCTCACCCGCTTCCGCCTCGAGGCCCTCTCCCCGGGGGCCCCGAGGCCCGAGGACTGGCGCTACGCCCTGAGGCTGGAGGGCTTCCTGGACCATGACCCCGCCACCCCCCCGCCCCGCACCCTCCAGCGCCTCCCCGAGCTGGAGGTCCAAAGCCCCACCCTGAGGGAAGGCCCCTTCAGCCTCCAGGGAAGCCTCCAGGTGGGCCGCTACCTGGCGGAGACCAACCCCCTAAACCGCTCCGCCCGGGCCCTAGGGCCCTACGCCGAGGCGGGCCGGGCCCTCCTCGCCCACAGCGAGGGCCTCGCCCTCTCCCCCTGGCCCGGGGCCAGCCTCCAGGGGGAGAACCGCTTCCGGGGCTTTTACTACACCACGCAAAACCCCACGGGGGAGCACGAGCGCCAGGTGGACTGGACCACCCGGCTGGCCTTTCGCCAAGCCCTTGGGGGGGTGAGCCTGGAGGCGGGCTACCTGAGGAGCGTCCAAGAGGGGGAAAGCCCCTTCCGCTTTGAGGCCCTCCCCAGCCGCAGGACCCACCAGGCCACCTTGGGCCTGGGCTTCCAGGAAAGGCCCCTCGCCCTCTCCCTCAAGGGGGGCCGGGACCTGGAGGGCGGAAAGTACCTACCCCTCGAGGGGGAGGCCCGGCTCCAGGACCAGGGGTACGCCTTCAGGGTCTACCACAAGCGCGACCTGGAGGGAGGGGGCCCCTTGGAAACCCAGGCCGAGGTAGGCCTCACCCCCTATCCCCTTGCCCTGAAGGCCAGCCTCCGCTACGACCACCCCAAGGCCCTCTTTGACCCCCTCCTCCTCCAGGGGAGTTACGCCCTCCCCGCGGGAGGCCTCAACCTCGCCCACCGCCAGGGCCTGAACGGGGAGGGGGCGCTGGACACGAACCTCAGCCTGGCCTTCCGGGAAGGCCAGGACGCCTACACCCTTCAGGCCCGCCGGGACTGGCCCAAGGGCCTCTCCCAGCTCTCCGCCCAGGCCATCCTGGGACCGAGGAGCCTCTCCTTCCAGGCGAGCCTTGACCCCCAGGGCCTCGCCTACCAGGCAGGCCTCCGCTTCGGGACCCCTCCAGAGCCCCTCTGGGACCTTTCCCTCACCGGGCGTTACCAGGAGGGGTTCCGGGGGACAAACCTGCGCCTTGCCCTCAGCCAGGCCCTCCCCGAGGTGGGCTTCCGCCTGAGCGCCAACCTGCACCTGCCGGAGGTGGAGGACCGGGAAACCTACCTCAAGGACCTCACCTTCTCCGGTGGCGCCGAGCTCTGGGGGCCCACCCCGCCGGACGAGAACGGCGAGAACGCCCTTCCTGGCCTCGCCTTCTCGGGAAGCCTCACCTACACCCGCAAGCCCTCAAGCCCTGAAGGCTACGCCCTCGCCCTCAGGAACTTCGGCCCCACCCTTACCTTCCTAGGGCGGGAGAACACCCGCCTCCACCTCTCCGCCCTCCTCACCCAAAACCTCCCCGGGGAACCCCTCAAGCCCCGGTTTATCCTGGTGCTGGACCGCTGCTGCTGGGCCCTACGGGTCACCTTGGACGCGGGAAAGGGAAGCTTCGGCCTGGCCTTCCTCTACGGGGGCCAGGCGGCGGGCCTTCTCCTCTCCGAGGAGGGGGTGAAGCTGGGAGGTGCGCCGTGAAAAAGCTCTGGCCCTTGGTTCTGCTCCTTGCCGCCTGCACGGGGAGCCAGGAGCCCTCCCTCCCCGCCCTGGTGGCCGCGGGGAGCGGGGAGAAGGTGGGCTTCTTCCGGGCGAGGGACCTGCAGCAAGGGGGCGCGGCCTCCCCCGTGGCCACCTGGTCCGCCCCGGGCCTCCAGGACCTGGCCTACGCGGGCGCCTTCCAGAGGCTCTACCTCCTCTTTGCCGACCGCCTCGAGGCCTACCCCACCTCCGGCTTCACCGAGACCTCCGTCCCAAAGAACCTCCTCGTAGTCCAGGCCTTGCCTGCGGACTGCACCGGGGGCTACCTGCGCCTGGGGCAGAACCGGCTCCTGGTCCACTGCCCCAGGGCGCAGAAGGCCTTCCTCCTAGGGCTTCCCGATCCCGGACCCCCCCAGGAGGCAGACCTCACGGGCCTGGACCCCGCGTTGCGCCTTGCCCTCCTGCCCCAGGGGGGCCTGGACCTTCTGGCCTACCTGACCCCGGCGGTCCTGGGCTTTCGCCCGGCCCAGGACCCGGGCGCCACCCCCAGGCTGGAGAAGCCCCTGGACCCGCCCCTCCAGACCCCCTTGGACCTGAGGGCAGACGGCCAGGGACGGCTTCTGGGCCTCGGAACCACCCCCACCGAGGTCCGCTTCTACGCCCTCCAGGGGGAGGGGGTCTCAAGCCGCAAGGTCCTCGGGGACTTTCCGGGGGAGGCCCGCCTGGCCCTGGACCCGGCGGTGGGCCTGGGGGTCTATGGCCAAGGCTTCCAGGTGCTGGAGCCCCGGGACTCGGGGCCCCAGGAGGTCTTCACCACCTTCGCCGCGGGCCTGGTGGGCCAGGACGGGTACCTCTACCTGGCCGCGGGCACCCTGCTTTCCGTGTACGACCTCGTCCCCTCCCCGCCCCAGAGGGTGGCCACCTCCTCCCTGGACTTCGCTCCCAAAGCCTTGGCCTTCCTCCCCGTACAATGAGGCCATGCTGGAAGGAAAGGCCTTTCTCATCACCGGGGCCGGGGGGGCCCTGGCGCGGGCCCTCATCCCCGCCTTCCACCGGGCGGGGGCCCGGCTCTTCCTCTCCGACCCCCGCCCGGAGCGCATGGCGGAAAGGGCCGAGGCCGTGGGGGCCAGGACCTTCGTGGCCGACCTCACCAAGCCGGAGGAGGCCCTGGCCCTGGCCCGCTTCGTGGAGCAGGAGGCCCCCCTCCACGGGGTGGTGCACACCGTGGGCGGGTTCGCCGCCGGGCGCTTTTTGGACTCGGACCCGGGGCTTTACGACTGGATGCTGGACCTGAACCTCCGCACCACCTACAACCTCCTCAAGGCCGTCCTCCCCTACCTCGAGGGGCGGGGGGAGGGGTTCTTTGCCGCCTTCGCCGCCGGACCCGCCTGGACGGGCATAGGCCCCGGAAGGGCGCTCTACACCATGGCCAAGACCGCCTTGGCGAGCCTGCTCAAGTCCCTTCAGGGCGAGGTGGAGGGGGTGCGCTTCCTCCTGGTCTACCCCATGGGCCCCCTGGACACCGAGGCCAACCGCAAGGCCATGCCTGAGGCCGACTTCTCCCGCTGGATCGCCCCCGAGCTGGTGGCGGCGATGGTGGTCCAGGCGGCCGGGGCTAGGGGCGGTCGCCTTCTGGAGCTTCCCATCTACCCGCCCCTCTAGCCCCAAAGTAGGCCCCGAGGAAGTCGGCGAGGAGATCCAGGCCGAAGGCCTCCCGCCCGGGGACGAAGCTTTGGTGCCCCTCGTCCACCACGCCGTAGAGGGCGGAAAGCAGAAAGGCCGGGGCAAAGCGGGAAAGGCCCCGCCGCCAAAGGGCTCCCAAAAGGGCGTAGGCCAGGAAGTGGGCGAGCTTGTCCCAGGGGTGGGGAAGCCCGCCCCCAGGGGTAGGCCGGTCGGAGAGCCACCATAGGGCGCCCATCCAGGAGAGGGCCAGGAAGAGGAAGAAGGGGCGCACTAGGCCTCCACGAGCTCCCAAAGCACCCCCAGGCCGAAGGAGGGGTGGACGAAGGCCACCCGGTGCCCCCCAAAACCCGGGCGGGGGACCTCGTCTATGAGCCCCGCCCCTTCCGCTTTAAGCCGGGCAAGGGCCTCCTCTATGCGGGGGGTGGCGAAGGCCAGGTGGTGGAGCCCGGGGCCCCGCCTGGCGAGGAACCGCCCCACGGGGGTGTCGGGGCTTAAGGGGGCGAGGAGCTCCAGGAGGGCCTCCCCTTCCCCGCTAAGGAGGGCCACCCGCACCCCCTGGGAGGCCACCTCCCCCTCGGCCAGGAGGCGGTAGCCTAGGAGAAGGTACCGGGCCTTGGCCTCCTCCAGGTCCTCCACGGCGATGCCCACGTGGTGCAGCCGCATGGGGCTATTCTAGCCCCTCCAGCACCCCCTGGGCCGCCCGAGAGGCACCCCCCTAGGAAGGTGCCCTCGAGGGCCTTGTAGCCGTGCATCCCCCCGCCGCCAAACCCTGCCGCCTCTCCGCCCCGCCAAGGGCTCGCCCGAGGGCTTAAGGGCCCGGCCCAAGAGGTCGGTTTGGATCCCTCCCAGGGTCTTCCGGGTCAGGGTCCAAAGCCGCACCGCCACCAGGGGCCCCCCCTTGGGGTCCAGGAGGGGGCCGGGCGGGGCCACCCGGATGAGCCGGTCCCCCAGGTAGCGCCGGAAGCCCCAAAGGGCCAGGACCTGGGCGTCCTTGGCGAAGGGGTTGAGGAACTCCAGGTCCCTCGCCCGGACCTCCCGCTCCAGCCGCACCGGGTCCAGGACCCCGGGCGCCAGGGCCTCCATCCTCCGCATGAGCTCGGAGAGGCTCTCCGCCACCACTAAGTCCTTCCCCCGCTCCAGGAAAGCCCGTACCGGAGCCGCGGGTCCAAGAAGGCGGGTAGGTGGCGCAGGGTCTCCAGGGCGTCAAACCCGGGGAAGAGGGGCGGGGGAAGCCTTCTCCCCGTGGCGTCCGGAGGGTCCAGGGAGGATGCGGATCCCGTGGGCCGTCCAGATGGGGGTGTCGGCGAACCGGCGACCCCAGAGGTCCTCTTGGTCAAAGCCCGCCGCGCCGAACCAATCCTGCCGGGCGAGCTCCAGGGAGTCCCGGAGAGTCCACCAGGAAAAGCCCGCCGAAGGACCAGAAGGCCTGCCCCCCCAGATGGGGCTCCTGCTCCAGGAGGATGACCCTCCTTCCCCGCCCCGCCACTTCCGTGGCCACCACCAGGCCAGCGAGGCCGCCCCCTACCACGACGGCGTCCGCGTCCATAGGTTGGGGAAGAGTATACCGGGTTCAGAGGTCGTACCAGGGGGGCCGGCCCCGGAAGAGCTCCAGCTCCTTCCCCACCTCCTCCTTCTTGGCCTCCTCGAGGCGGATCACCTGGGGCGGGCAGCTCGCCACGCAGGCCCCGCAGCCCGTGCAGGCCTCCACCCTGAGGTAGAGGGCGTACTCCTCCCCCTCCCTTACCCGCTGGACCGCCTCCGTGGGGCAAACGTTGGTGCAGACCGGGCAGAGGGTGCACCCCTCCTCCACCCGGATGCGGGGCCAGCGCACCTCCGAAGCCCGGTCCGCCGCGAGGCGCCGCAGGCGGAGCTCCGGGGGCAGGGGCCTTTCCCCCTCGGCCTCGAGGCCGGGCAGGGGAAGCTCGGGGAGGAGGTCGGCGGCGGTGCGCTTGGCGCTCCCCAGGAGGGCCTGGAAGAGCTCCCGCCGCGCCACGGGTTCGCCCGGAAGCGCCCCTTCCACCACCTCCACCTCCACGGGATGGTAGCGCCTCGCCTCCTCGGCCATCCGCGCCAGGTGCTCGGGAACGGAAGCCCCCCCGATCTTGCAGCCCGCGCAGTCCCCCCGGGCAAGGACCACCTTCCCGAACCGGCTTCCCGCCTCGGCGAGGAGCCCGGGGGTGAGCCGCCCCAGGCAGAGGACCTCCTCCCCCTTTCCCTCGGCCCGGGAGCACCTAAGCTTCCCCTTCCCCCGGATCAGGGCCTCCTGGATGGCCCCCAGGGGGTACTCCAGGGCGAGGCCGGGGCAGACCCCCGTGCAGAGGCCGCACCCCGTACACAAAACCTCGTCCAGCTCCACCCGCCACCCCTCCAGCCGCACCGCCCCCCTGGGGCAGGCCTGGTGGCACCGGTCGCACCCCCCCACGCTGTTCTTGTAGAGGAGGCAGCGGCTTTCCGTGTAGCGGGGCCGCGGGTCCGTGGCCTTGAGGAAGGCGCTCAGGAGGTTGTCCAGCAAGCCCATGGCGGCCTAGGGTCTGGCGGCCCCGAGGAGGTCGCGGAGGGCCTCGAGGAAGCGCTCAAACTGGGCGAAGTCCATCTGCTGCTGGTTGTCGGAGAGGGCCACCTTGGGGTTGGGGTGGACCTCCACGTGGACCCCGTCCGCCCCCACGGCCAGGGCGGCCCGGGCCAAAGGCGCCAGGAGGTCCGTGCGCCCGGCAGCGTGGGTCACGTCCACCACCACGGGGAGATGGGTCTCCTGCTTGGCCAGGGCCACGGCAGAGAGGTCCAGGGTGTTCCTCGTCCAGCGCTCAAAGGTGCGGATTCCCCTCTCCGCCAGGATCACCTGCTCGTTCCCCTGGGCGAGGATGTACTCGGCGGCGTAGAACCACTCCTCCATGGTGGCGGCAAGCCCCCGCTTGAGGAGGACGGGCCTCCCCGCCCTTCCCACCTCCTTGAGGAGGGCAAAGTTCTGCATGTTCCGGGCCCCGATCTGGAGGATGTGGGCGTACTCCGCCACCACCTCCACGTCGCGGGTGTCCATCACCTCGGTGACGAAGACCATCCCGAAGGCGTCCGCCGCCTTGCGGCCGAGCCTAAGCCCCTCCACCCCGAGGCCCTGGAAGCCGTAGGGGCTCGTCCTGGGCTTGAAGGCCCCGCCCCTCAGGACCCGCACCCCCTTTCCGGCAAGGAAGCGGGCCGTCTCCAGGATCTGCGCCTCGCTCTCAATGGAGCAGGGCCCGGCGATGAGGAGGGGCTTCTCCCCAAAGACCACGTCCCCCACCCGGACCCGGGTGGGCTCGGGCTTGTGCTTCCTGGAGTAGAGGAAGCGCTTCTGGTCCTGGCGCTCCTCGAGGTCCAGGCTCGCCTGGAAGATTTCCTTGAAGAGCTTCCTTATGGTCTCGTTGGGAAAGGGTCCCGGGTTTTCCCGGGTGAGGTAACCGAGCATCTCCTCCTCCCGCTTGGGGTCGTAGTGGGGGAGGCCCAGCTCCGTCTGGATGCGGCCGATTTCTTGCACCAGTCGGCCCCGCTCGGAAAGGAGCCTGAGGAGCTCCCGGTTGACCCGGTCCACCTCCTTACGCAGGGCGAGAATCCGCTCGTCCATGGGCTATTTTAGGCCTTAAGGCCCCCCGGGCTGTCAAGCGGCCTCCTCCTTGGGCCGCTGCCTCTCCGCCAGCCGGGCCACCAGGACGGAGATCCAGTAGAGGAGGAGGAGGGGCAGGGCCACCACCCCCAGGGAGAAGACGTCCACCGTGGGGGTGATGACCGCGGCCAGGGTGAGGAGAAGGACCACCGCAACCCGCCAGTTGCGGGCGAGGAAGGCCGAGGAAAGGATCCCCAGGCGGGCCAGGAGGTAGCTCACCACCGGCATCTCAAAGACCACCCCCATGACCCCCATCATCATCAGGACCTGGCCCATGTAGCGGCCGATGGAGATCTGGGGGGTGACCACATCCCCCAGGAAGCCGAGAAGAAAGGGGATGGCGAAGGGCAAAAAACCGTAGTAGGCAAACAGCGCCCCCAGAGCGAAGCTGAACCCCGCCCCCAGGAGGAAGGGCACGGCGAGGCGCTTCTCGTGCTCGTAGAGGCCGGGGGCAATGAAGGCCCAGACCTGGTACACGATGAAGGGAAGGGCAAGCACGAGGCCCCCAAAAGCGGCCACCTTCAAGGAGACCAAAAAGGGCTCGGTGATGTCCAAGACGATGAGGTTCACCTGGATGCCGTTCTGCTTGGCCGCCAGGTCCAGGGGGTGCTTGAGCCAGTCCAGGAGCTGGACCCGAAAGGTCCACGCCACTCCCGTCCCCACCGCCCAGGAGAGGAGGGCCCAGATCAGGCGGGCGCGGAGCTCCTCCAGGTGTTCAACGAGGGGGGCTTCCTTCAAGCCTTGGGCTCCTCCTTAGCCGAGGGGGCGGTGATGGGCTTTTCCTCTTTTACCTCCACGCTCTTCTCCAGCTCCTCCCGGATCTCTTGGGCCCCTCGCTTGAACTCGCGGATGCTCTGGCCCAGGGAGCGCCCCAGCTCGGGGAGCTTCTTGGGCCCGAAGATGAGGAGGGCGACCAGGAGGATGACCAGGATCTCGGGCATGCCCAGGTTCATAGCCTGAGTGTACCACCGGCGGGGTGAAGGATGGGTGAAAGGGCCTACTCCTCCGAAAGCTTCTTCAGGGCGTAGCCCTCGAGGTTCCTCTGCCGCCCCCGGGCCACGGCCAGGGCGCCCTCGGGCACGTCCTGGGTGATGACGCTCCCCGCCCCCACAAGGGCCTTATCCCCCACCCGCACGGGGGCCACGAGGACGCTGTTGGAGCCGATGAAGGCCCTTTTGCCGATCAGGGTCTTGTGCTTGCGCCGCCCGTCGTAGTTGGCGGTGATGACCCCGGCCCCCACGTTCGTCCCCTCCCCCACCTCGGCGTCGCCCAGGTAGGCCAGGTGCCCGGCCTTCACCCCACGGTGGAGGAGGCTCTGCTTGACCTCCACGAAATTCCCCACGTGGACCTCCTCCCTAAGGACCGCCCCAGGCCTGAGCCTGGCGAAGGGCCCTGCGGAAGCCCCGGGATAGAGGTGGGCCCCCTGGGCCACGGTGTGGGAGAGGACCCGGGCTCCGGGCTCTAACACGGTGTCCTCCAGGAGGCTGTACGCCCCCACCTCGCACCCTTCGCCGATCCGCGTCCTCCCTCTGAGGACCACCCCGGGCCACAGGGTGACATCCGGGGCGAGCTCCACGGAAGGCTCGAGGTAAATGGTCTCGGGGAGGATCATCCGCACCCCCTTCCGCATCCACTCCGCGCGGAGCCTCCTGAGGAGTACCTCCTCCACCCGGGCGAGTTCCTCGCGGGTGTTCACGCCTAGCGCCTCCTCCGCCAGCCCCCGCACCGCCACCACCCGCTTCCCCTTCGCGCGGTAGATGGCGATGAGGTCGGGGAGGTAGTACTCCCGGGCGGCGTTTTCGTTCCGCACCTCCTTGAGGGCCTGGAAAAGGAAGCCGTCAAAGGCGTAGGCCCCGGCGTTTACCTCCCGGATTGCCCGGACCTCAGGGGAGGCGTCCTTCTCCTCCACGTTCCCCACCACCTCCTCCCCTTCCCGGAGGAGGCGGCCGTAGCCTGTGGGGTCTTCTAGCTCCACGGCGAGGAGGGCCATCCCCGCCCCCTTCTCAAGGCGGTCTAGGAGCGCCTTCAGCGTCTCGGGACGGAGGAGAGGGGTGTCCCCCTGGGTCACGAGGAAAGGGCCGGGGAAGCCCATTAGGAGGGGCTCTGCCTGCAAAAGGGCGTGGGCCGTGCCGAGCTGCACCTCCTGCTCCGCGAAGACCACGGGGTAGTCCTTCAGGGCCTCCTTCACCCTCTCCGCCCCGTGGCCCACCACCACCACAAGGCGCTCTGGCCGTAGGGCCAGGGCAGCCTCCACCGCATAGGCCACAAGGGGCTTACCGAGAAGGGGATGGAGCACCTTGGGCAGGCGGGACCGCATCCTCGTCCCCTGCCCTGCGGCCAGGATCACGTGGGCGTGCATAGGGCTATCTTAGCCCCTCCCCGGTGTGGTCCTGCACCACCTTTAGCCCCAAGGGCTCCAGCAGGCGCACCAGGGCCGCCACCGCCTGTCTGACCCCGTCGGTGATGAGGGGGCTCCCGAAGCGGCTCACCCCCGCGTAGAGGCCGCGTTCGCTTTCTCGCACTTCCAGAAGCAGCTCCTGGACGAGGTCTTCCTCCTCCACGCGGGTGAGGACGTAGGCGCCCTCCTCTCCCCGGGCCACCTCCAAGAAGACCGCCATCCCCTTCCGCAAGGGCACCGGGGTTTTTCTGAAGGGCAGGGACTCGGGAAGGTTTCCTTCCAGAAGGGCATGGGCCACGGGATACCTCCGGATGGGGGGCCAGGGGCTCGGGTCTTCGGCCACCTTGGTAAAGACCGCATGGAAGAAGCCCCGCCCCGCCGCCTCCCACTTTAGGGCGTACTTGGTCCGCAGGTGGGTTTCGGGAGGAGGCCGCACCTCTACGCGGTAAAGCCCGGTACGCTCCGCCTCCTCCAGGGCGAAGCGGAAATACTCCTCGTGGTCCGTGGTGAGGAGGAGGGCCCCGCCCTCCCCAAGCCGGGTGGAGAGCCTGCGGAAGAAGCTCTCCTGGAGGAGGCGCCTCCCCCGGTGGCGTTTCTTGGGCCAAGGGTCAGGAAAGTTGACGATGACCTGGAGGAGGCTTCGTTCCGGCACCAGGTTCCTGAGGGCGAAGGGACCCTGGCCATGGTAGAGGCGAACGTTTTCCACCCCCTCGCGGCGCAGGCGCCTAAGGGCTCGGACCACGCTTCCCGCCGAGACCTCGGCCCCGAGGAGAAGCCAGCCGGGGTGGGCCTTGGCGAGCTCGGCGGCGAAGCGCCCGTCCCCGAAGCCGATCTCCAGGACCAGAGGGCCTGCCCGGCCGAAGAGGTCCTCCAGGCGGGGGGGCCAGGAGGGGAGGAGGGCGGGGCGCACCAGCACGGCGGGGCATTCTAGCAGAGGTTCACGGGGTTTTCACATCCCCCCTCTACCCTGGGTTCTAGGAGGCTGGGAGATGCCCCTTTACGGAAACCTCAAGGATTTGCCCCTGGACGAGCTCCTCCAGGCCCTGCGGTACAGGGAGGGGGCCCTGGAAATCTGGAACGTGAAGGGCCTTCCCGCCACCACCCTCTTCCTCAAGCCCGGGCATATCCGCTCCCTGGACCAAAAGGGCAAGCCCCTACCACCCTCGAGGGCCAAGGAAACCCTTCTCGCCCTCTTAGCAGCCCGGGAAGGGAACTTTGAGTTCCTCCCCGGGGTCAGACCCCGCCACGGGTTCCGCCTCAACTGGCCCCTGGAACGGGCGCTCCTCTCTTTGGCCACCCTTACGGACGAACGCGGGCGCGCCACGTTCCCCTCCGCAGGGAGGTAGGGCGTGTACGTCCTTCTGGTGGACGACGACCCCGCACAGCGCTTCCTCCTGAGGCGGGCCCTGGCCTCCTTGGGGGTGGAGGTGCGCGAGGCCAGGAACGGCCAGGAGGCCCTGGACCTCCTCGAGGAGGGGCTCCCCCAGGTGGTGCTCACCGACCTGCACATGCCCTTCATGGACGGCCTGGAGCTCACCCGGCGGGTCAAGGCCCTGGACCCCCTCCTTCCGGTGATCCTTCTCACCGCCGACGGGGAGCGGGAGGCCCGCCTCAAGGGGATAGAGGCAGGCGCGGACGACTTCCTCAATCGGCCCGTGGACCTGGCCGAGCTCCGCCTCAGGGTGCAGGGGCACCTGGAGAGGCGGCGGCTCCAGGAGAAGCTCGAGGACCTGGAGCGGGCCCTGCTCGCCCTGGTGCGGGCGGTGGAGGCCAAGGACCCCTACACCGCGGGGCACGGGGAGCGGGTGGCCCGGTACGCCCTCCATGCGGCCGAGGAGCTTGGGGTCCAGGGCCAGGCCCTGGAGGACCTCAGGATGGGGGCTCTCCTCCACGATGTGGGCAAGATCGCCATTCCCGACTCCATCCTCCGGGGGGAACACCCCCTTTCCGAGGAGGCGTGGCGGCTCATCCGGGAGCACCCCGTAAGGGGGGACGAGATCCTGAAGCCCCTCAAGGCCCATCCCCGCCTCCGCCCCTACGTGCGCTGGCACCACGAAAGGCTGGACGGCTCGGGCTACCCGGACGGCCTTACGGAGGTTCCCCTTTTGGTCCAGGTCTTGAGCGCCGCAGACATCTACGACGCCCTCACCAGCAGGCGCACCTACCGCAAGGCCCTGCGCCCGGAGGAGGCTCTCGAGGCCCTGGCCAGGGAAGCTTGGGAGGGGAGGCTCTCTCGGGAAGCGGTTCAGGTCCTAGGGAGCGCCCTTCTTCGCCACGGGGCCCTCTAGAGGCCGTACTCCTCCCACCTCGCCTCCACCAGGGCCTTCACCCTAGGGTCCATGCGGATCCGCTCGGGCCAGACCCTATGGAACCCCTCCTCGGGAAGCTTCCTCGTGCCGTCCAGGACCAGAACCGGCCCCTCCACCCCCGGCATGACCCGGGCGTCCCGCTCGGGGTCTATGTTGTTGAGCACGTACCAGAGGAGTTCCTCAGGAGTCAGGGCGGTGTCTTGGTCGGCGAGGAGGAGGAGCCGGATCCCGGCGCTCTGGGGGGCCTCTAGAAGCCTCTTCGCCACCTCCCAGGCCTGGTGGGGGCGGCGCTTCTCCAGCACCGCCCCCCAAAGGCCCGGCCACTGCCTCTGGGCCACCACCTCAGGGTCCTGGGGGAGCTCGGGGTGGGCCCTGGGGGCGAAGGCCACCTCCCCCCCTTCCTCGGGGAGCTTTCTCGTGCCGTCAATGACGAGCTTCCCCCCGAAGGCGAAGGCCCGAGAGCTATGGTCCAGGACGTCCACGGGGCCCCGGAGGAGGAGGGTGTCCCGCCCCGGGAGGGCGTGGCGAAGGGCCTCCAGGAGGGCGGGAAAGCCCGGCTTTAAGGGCACGTCCTCGTCCACGGCCACGATGACCTTGGCAAACATCATCTGCCCGAGGCCCAGCATCCCGTAGGCCACCTTGTAGGCCTGCCCCGGGTACTCCTTGCGCAAGGCCACGTTCACCCAGTTGTGGGCCACCCCCTCGGGGGGTAGGTGGTAGTCCACCACCTCGGGGAGGACGAGGCGGAGGGCGGGGAGAAAGAGCCTTTCGCTGGCCTCAATGAGGTAGGCGTCCTCCATGGGGGGGACCCCCACGAGGGTGGCCGGGTAAAGGGCCCCTCGGCGGTGGGTGAGGGCGGTGACGTGGAAGCGGGGGTAGAAGTCCACGGGGGTGTAGAAGCCCGTGTGGTCGCCAAAAGGCCCCTCCTCCACCAGGGGCTCCTCGGGGTCAATGTAGCCCTCGAGGACGAACTCCGCCTCGGCAGGCACGGGAAGGTCCACCGTGACGCCCCGGGCGAGCTCTATAGGGGCTCCCCGGAGGAAGCCTGCCAGGTGGAACTCGCTCACCCCCGGCAAAGGGGGCAGGGGGGCCGTGGCGGCGTAGGTGAGGACCGGGTCCCCCCCCAAGGCCACGGCCACCTCCAGCCTCCTGCCCAGCTTTTTGGCCTTCTCCAGGTGGCGGCGGCCCACCTTGTGGAGCTGCCAGTGCATGGCGGTGCTCCTTTGGTCCAGGACCTGCATGCGGTACATGCCGAGGTTGAGGTCCCCGGTCTCCGGGTCCTTGGTGATGACCAGGGGCAGGGTGAGGAAGGGCCCCCCGTCCAGGGGCCAGCTCTTGAGGACGGGAAGGCGCCCTAGGTCCACCGCCTCTCCCTGCCACACCACCTCCTGCACCGGGGCCCGCCTCACGCGCCTGGGGAAGAAGCCCCGGAGGAGGGGGAGCTTGGGGAGAAGCCCCATGAGGGCGGAAAGCCCTCCCCGGCCGGGGCTTAGGGCGAGGAGGGCCTCCACCTTTCTCGCCAGGGCGTCCAGGTCCTCCACGCCCAGGGCAAAGGCCGTGCGCTCCCTCGTGCCGAAGAGGCCGATGGCTACAGGAAAGTCCTTCCCCAAAACCCGCTCAAAGAGGAGGGCAGGACCCCCCCTTTTCACCATGCGGTCTGCGATCTCGGCGATCTCCAGCTCGGCGCTCACGGGCACCCTTACCCGCCTGAGCTCCCCTCGCCGTTCCAGGGCCTCGAGGTAAGCCCGAAGGTTCCGAAACACCCCTAAGCTTACCCGCTAGAGCTCCAGGGCCATGTGCTCCAGGCGGAAGTCCTCCGGGGTGCCCTGGACCAAAACGGCCTCGAGGCGCACCGGCAGGTCGTCCCGCCCCAGGAGGAAGCGGGCGCTTTGGAGGAGCCTCCTCACCTTCCCGGGGGTGAGGGCCTCGAGGGGCGTACCGAAGCGGCTGGAGGCCCTCTGCTTCACCTCCACCACCACGTAGACCCCGTCCTTCTCCAGAAAGAGGTCCACCTCGCCGAAAGGGGTACGGCGGTTTTTCCCAAGGAGGCGGTAGCCCTGGCCCAGAAGGTAGCGCAGGGCTGCCGCCTCGGCCCACCGACCCCGGGACATCCGTACCTTCCCCTCCTCCGTAGCATAAGGCGGGTATGCGCCTTGGGGTGGTGGTCTTCCTCCTCCTCCTGGGCCCCTTGCGGCTGGAGGCCTACTACGGCCCCTTCCTCCACCCCCACGCGAAGCATCCCGCCTCCCCGGAAGGCCACTGCTCCCTCTGCCTGCCCCTGACCCTGCCCACGGGGCACCCGCCCCTGGAACGGCCCCGGCGGGCCCCCTCCCGGCCCGCCCGGAACCGGCCCCGCCCGGGAAGGCCAGGCCTTCAGGCCCTCCGGGCCCGCGCCCCGCCCGCTTCCGGGGCGCAGGCAGGCGGCTTCGGCTTCTTAGGCTTCTTAGGCTTCGGAACACTCCTCAAGGAGGTCACACGTGCGGCGCATCTTTTGGATGCTTTTGACCCTGGGCGCCCTGGTTTGGGCGCAAGGCACCCCGTCGGCGCACACCCATGGCCCCTCGGAAGGCCCTCTAAAGGCCCAGGGGCTTTGGGTGCGCTACGTGGGCGGCAACACGGCCGCCCTCTTCGGCACCTTCTTCAACCCTGGTCCCGCCCCCATCCGGATCCTGGGCTTCCGCTCCCCTGTGGCGGCCAAATCCGAGCTTCACCAGACCCGCATGGACCCGAACACAGGGGTGGCCCGGATGGAACCCGTGGAGGGCTACCTCCTTGCACCCGGGGCCAGGCTGGAGCTCCGGCCCGGGGGGTACCACGGCATGCTCATGGGCCTAAAAAGGCCCCTCAAACTGGGGGAAGTGATCCAGGTGGAGGTTCTCCTGGAAGGAGGCAAGGTCCTCCCCCTCCAGGTACCGGTCCGACTGGACCCCCCGAACCCTGATGGGGGCTCCTAGGACGCGATCCCGGTCAGTTTCTTTGTTCTGATCCGCCCCCCGAAGGCACCGTTAGGGGCTTGAGGGGGGCGGCCCCTTTTGGGTCCCCCATGAAGGATGCCCACAGGCTTTTAGTTCCTGCACTCCTAGGCTCCAAAAACCTCACGAGGACTTTCTACCGGAGCCCGCATGGGGTGGTATGGGGAAGTCATGGGGTCCACTCCTGGAAAAGGGCCCCGTCCAGGTAGAGGCGGAAGCGGGCCTCCCCCTGGACCTGGTAAGCGCCCTCCAACCGCAGGCCCTCCCGCCCCTCGCCCTCGTACACCACCTGCTCCCCCCGCTCGTCCAAGAGCACCAGGCGCACCTGATGCCCCGCAGCCTCCGGCGGAAGGTTCAGGGAGAGGTTCACGGTGCGCTCCGGGGGCGGGGGGAAGGCGGGGGGCAGGAGCACCTCCCCCCGCACCGCCACCCTCAGGCGCACCCCACCCCCTGGGGGCACGGGGGTGCCCGGGGCGGGGTCCTGCGCCAGAACCGTGCCTGGAGGGGCCCCGGAGGGCACCTCCTCCACCCGGGCCTGGAGCCCGGCGGCGTTCAGGAGGAAGAGGGCCTCTTCCCGGGAAAGGCCCGTGAACTGGGGCAAGGGCACCGCGGGCCCTCCCCCTTGCCCCAGGGAGAGGAGGAGGCGCACCCCCCCTCCCGGCGGCATGGGGGTGCCCGGCGGCGGGTCGGTGCCCAGGACCACCCCCAAAGCCCCGGGGCCCTCCACCTGGGCCTTGCCCTCCACGCGGAAACCGAGCTCCAGAAGCCTGGCCTCCGCCGCCGCCTCCTCGAGGCCCTGGAGGTTGGGCAGGGGGTTGAGCCGGGCCTGGTTGAGGACGAGGCGGACGGTGCGGCCCTCCCTGAGCCGGGTGCCGGGAGGCGGCTCCTGGGCCAGGACCACCTCCTTGGGCTTGGTAGGGTCGTTCCCCTCGGCCACCTCTAGGTTCAGGCCCGTGTCCTTCAGAAGGAGGAAGGCCTCCCGGGCCGTTTTGCCCACCAGGTCAGGGACGGCGTACTCCGGTGGGTTGAAGTAGCGGTAGAGCCCCTGGGAGAAAAGCCAGAGGCCCAGGAGGGCGAGGAGGAGGCCAGGGGCGACCCCCAGGAGGAAGCCAGGGCGGCCAACCCGGGCCCCAGGAGAGCCCTGGAGGGGCCAGGGGGAGAGGTAGGCCACCCCGTCCTCGGCCATGGCCAGGTGCTCCCCCCCGAAGCCCAGGGGGGCTAGGGCCGCCAGGGCCTCCTTGGGCGGGGGCCTGCGGGCCAGGGGCCTCTCCGGGAAGAAGACGTAGTGGCGCCCGGGCTTGGCGGAGATCTGGGCCTCCACGAGCCCCAGCTCCTGCAGGCGGCGGACCGCGGCCCGGTAGCGGTAGAAGCGCTCCTTCTCCTCCGGGGTCCTCACCTCAAAGAAGAAGACCCACCCCCCCTCCACCCGGTAGAGGGTCACCCCCTCCTGCGCCTTCAGGGTCTCCAGCACCGGGTAGCGGTCATCCAGGAGCATGCGCCGCCGATTATACCCTGTCCCCGGGGGCCCTTATACTCAGGGTGGTATGTGGGATGTCCTCGTGGTGGGCGGGGGCCCTTCGGGGCTTGCCGCCGCCCTCTTCCTGGCCCGGGCGGGCCTGCGGGTCCTGGTCTTGGACGGGGGCCGCTCCCAGGTCCTGCAGGTGAGCCGGGTGCCCAACTACCCAGGACTGTTGGACGAACCCTCCGGGGAAGCCCTTCTGGAGCGCCTACGGGAGCACGCCCGGCGCTACGGGGCGGAGGTCCGCCCCGGGGTGGTGAAGGGGGTGCGGGACATGGGCGGGGTCTTTGAAGTGGAGACGGAAAGGGGGGTGGAGGAGGCGGAAAGGCTCCTCCTCTGCACCCACAAGGACCCCACCCTTCCCTCCCTCCTGGGCCTCGCGCGGCGGGGCACCTTCATAGACACCGATGAGGGGGGGCGCACCAGCTACCCCCGGGTCTACGCCGCCGGGGTGGCCCGAGGGAAGGTGCCGGGCCACGCCATCGTGAGCGCGGGGGACGGGGCCTACGTGGCCGTGCACCTCGTCTCCGACCTTCGGGGCGAGCCCTACAAGGACCACGCCCAGTAGCTTCCCGCCCAAGGTTTGACGGGGGCCCCCATGCGAGTTTGCGCCCGCATGGGTGGCCCTACACGGGCCGCCCCGCCATCATGAAGCTCGCCGTTATCCCCCCGTCTACGGGGAGGACGGCCCCGGTGATGAAGCTGGCCTTGTCCGAGGCCAGGAAGACCACCGCTTCCGCCACCTCCTCCGGCCGTCCCAGGCGCCTTAGGGCGTGGAGGTCTTCCCAGTCCTGGCGGGTCTTTTCGGGGTCCTCGGAAAGCAAAATGGCCTCCAAGACCGCCTCGGTGGCGATGGCCCCCGGGGCCACGGCGTTCACCCGGATCCCCAAGGGGGCGAGGTCCAGGGCCAGGGACCGGGTGAGGTTCACAAGACCCCCCTTGGAGGCGTTATAGGCAGCGTTCTCCTGCTCGGCGAAGAGCCCCTGGACGCTGGCCACGTTCACGATGGCCCCTCCCCCCACCCGCTGCATCCTCCGGGCGGCGAGGGCGGAGAGGTGCATGGGGGCGGTGAGGTTCACCTCCAGCACCCTCCGCCACTCGGGAAGGGGCACGGTGAGGGCGGAGCCGGGGAAGGAGGTGGCGGCGTTGTTCACCAGGACGTCCACCCGTCCCAGGGCCCGGGACGCCTCCTCCACAAACCGCTCCCGGTCCCTTTCCTCGGCCAGGTCCGCCTGGACGAAGAACCCGCCGACGGCCTCCGCCACCTCGAGGCCTTCGGGCCTCACGTCGCAGAGGGCCACCATGGCCCCCTCCCGGGCGAAGGCCAAGGCGATGGCCCGGCCGATGCCCCGGGCCGCCCCGGTCACCAACACCCCCTTGCCCTCCAAAAGCCCCATACCCCTAGCTTACGAGCCCCGGGTCCAGGGCTTGGGGCACCCGCTCCTTGGGCAGGGCCCCCTGGACCACCTCCCTGCCCCCGCCCCTCGCCCCTAGGGCCTTGAGGCGCTCCAGGACGGCCTCCTTCCCCGGGCCCAAAAGGGCGAAGCGGCCCTCCGGGGAGAGGAGGAGGAAGGTCCGATCCCCCCAGCCCAGGAGCCTTTTCGCCAGGTCCCCGAGGACGGCTTCGGGCACCAAAAGGACCCCCGCCTCGAGGGCCTTGGGCAGAAGGGCCTCCACCAGGGCCTCCTTGAGGGCCTGGCTTTCCCCCTTTAGGGCATAAAGCGCCTCCTTCAGCTTCCTTACCGGCTTTTCCACCTCCAAGGGGCTCGTGGAGAAGGCGAGGGCCAGGCGGGAGAGGAGGGCGTGCTTGGCGTGGTAGTCCTCCAGGGCCTCCCACCCCGCGGCGAAGTACACCCGGGTTCCCCCCTTGTACCGCTCCCACCGGAGCACCTTGATGGGCCCGGCCTGGGCGCTGGTCTTAAGGTGCGTCCCCCCGCAGGCCGCCAGGTCAAAGTCCCCGATCCTGACCAGGCGCACCCTCCCCTGCACCCTGGGGGGGCGCCTTAGGGGGTAATGGGCCAGCTCCTCCTCGGAGACGAAGAAGGCCTCCACCGGGTAGTCGGCGTAGACGGCGAAGTTGGCGAGGGCCTCGGCCTTGTGGATCCCTTCCTCCTCCGCCTCCTCCTCGAGGTCCACCGTGCACACCGGCGAGTCCAGGCTCACGGCTACGGTGTGGTAGCCCCCGGCCCGGAGGAGGGCCTGGGAGAGGAGGTGCTGGGCGGTGTGGCGCTGCATGTGGCGGAAGCGCCTCGCCCAGTCAATCTCCCCCTCCACCTCGGCCCCCTCGGGGATAGGAGCGGAAAGCCGGTGAACCACATCCCCGAAGGCCTTCTCCTCCTCGTAGGCCCCGAGGACCCGGACCTCCCCGAAGGGTCCCCGGAGGACGCCCTGGTCTGCGGGCTGGCCCCCAGACTCGGGGTAGAAAAGGGTCTCGGAAAGCACGGCGTAGTGCCCCTTTCCATCGCTCCAGGCCCGCACCACCCGGGCCTGGAAGCGGGTGGCGTAGCTGTCCAGCTGGTAGAGCCTCATGCCCCTTAGGATAAGGAGGATGGCGCCCTTGGACCGGGAGGAGTTCGCCCAGGCGCGCCCTACCCTCGCCTCCGGGGAACGGGACCTGGAAGAGGGGGATTACGACTGGGCGAGCTTCAAGGCGGAGTACGCCCTCAAAGCCCTCCTCCGCGGTCTGGGAAGGTCCGCCTTCGGCCACGCCCTCTTACGCCTCATCCAGGCCCTCCGGGAAGAGGAAGTGGAGGAGGCGGCCAAGGGGCTGGACCTGCGCTGCATCCCCTACCCGGAAGGAAGCCCCCACGAATACTGCACAGAAGAGCGAGCCCAGGAAGCTCTGGAGGCAGCCAGGGTGTCCCTCGCCTGGGTAGAGGAGGCGTGGCGTGGCCTCGAGGGGAGGCTGGAGGCCTGGGCGTACGCCAGGCGGGTGCGGGAAGTCTTGGGGGAGGCCCAGGTCTTCCTCTATGGCTCTGTGGCCCGGGGGGACTTATGAAAGGGGAAAGGCTGGACAGGCTCCTCGCCCGCCTGGGCCTGGGAAGCCGCAAGGAGGTGGCGAGGCTGGTGCGCGCGGGGCGGGTCCTGGTGACGGGGGAGGCCGTGCGGGACCCGGGCTTCCACGTGCCGGAGGAGGCCGAGGTCCGGTTGGACGGAAAGCCTCTCCTCCTCCGCCGCCACCACCACGTCCTCCTGCATAAGCCTGGCGGGTACGTGACGAGCCGCGCGGAGGGCCCATCCGTTTACGCCCTCCTCCAAGGCTTCCCCACGCGGGACCTTTCCCCGGTGGGCCGCCTGGACAAGGACGCGGAGGGCCTCCTCCTCTTCACCACGGATGGGGAACTCCTCCACCGCCTCACCCACCCCCGGCACAAGGTGAAGAAGCGTTACCTGGTGCATCTGGAAAAGCCCGTGAACCCGGAGGACCAAAGGGCCTTCCGGGAAGGCATCCTCCTGGAGGGCAGAAAAACCCTTCCCGCCGAGCTCATCCCCCTCAAGGACCCCACCTGGGCCGAGGTAGTCCTCCTGGAGGGACGCTTCCACCAGGTGAAGCGGATGTTCCTCGCTCGGGGAAACCGGGTGGTTTACCTCAAGCGCCTGGCCCTGGGCCCTCTCGCCCTGGGGGACCTGCCCAGGGGCGAGGCCCGGCCCCTGACCCCCGGGGAGGAGGCGGCCCTCTACCAGGCGGTAGGCCTCTCGCCGGAGTCGGCCTCGAGGGGGCTAACTTGAGGCCTTGGCTCCATCCTGCTCCCGGGAGACGTGGTACCCTCAGGACCGGTGAGGCTCCTTTGGGTCCTGGTCCTCCTCGGCGCCCTGGCCTGGGGTGCTCCCGAGCCCTTGGAAGCCCTTTTGGTGCTTCAGGAAGAGGCCATAGAGGAGGGCAAGCTCCTCACCTACACGGGGGTGCAGCGCTACCCCGTGGCCTCCGAGGGGGAGCTTAAGGCCCTCCTGAAGCGGCTTACCCGGGACCCCCGTCCACCCCGCTTCGTCTTGGAGGGAGGAAGGTGGAGGGGAGTGGAGAGGAAGGGCCTGGCCTTTGAGGAGAAGGAGGCCCTGGCCGCCTACCGCGAGGCCCTGGCCGCGGGAAGGCGGAGCTTCCGCCTTCCCGCCCGCTACCTCCCGCCCACCCCGAGCCTCGAGGACCTCTACGCCCTGGGGGTGCGGGCGCACCTGGCTACGGGGGAAACTGACTTCCGGGGCTCCAGCCGGGAGCGCGTCCACAACCTCCTCCTGGCCTCCAAGAGGCTGGACGGCCTCCTCATCCCTCCCGGCCTCTTCTCCTTCAACCAGGCCCTGGGCCCCGTGACCGAGGAAGAGGGCTACGCGGAGGCCTTCGTCATCCTGGGGGACCAGACGGAGAAGGGCGTGGGAGGCGGGGTCTGCCAGGTATCCACCACCCTTTTTCGGGCCTTTTTCCTCGCCGGCCTCCCCATCATGGAGCGCCACCCCCACAGCTACCAGGTGGCCTATTACAAGCCTCCCGGGCTGGACGCCGCCGTCTTCCAGCCCTACAAGGACCTCAAGGTCCTAAACGATACCCCAGGGCACCTTCTCATCCAGCGCTCCGTGGTGGGTACCAGGCTCCGCTTCCACCTCTTCGGCACCAAGGACCGGGAGGTGCACTGGGAAGGGCCTTTCGTGTCGGAGCGCACCCCTCCGCTACCGCCCAGGGAGATCCAGGACCCCAGCCTGCCCCCAGGCGCCCGAAGGCAGGTGGACTTCGCCGCCGAGGGAGCCCGGGTGGAGGTGCGGCGCCTGGTGCGGTACGCGGACGGCAAGGTGCGCCAAGACCGGGTGATCAGCCGCTACCGCCCCTGGGGGGCGGTCTACCGGGTGGGGCCTAGACCGGAAGCTCCAGGAGCACCGCCCCGGCCACCGGCAGGAGGCGGTGCGGCTCCCGCACCACCGCCCCCTCCCCCCGCCTCAGGTGGAGGTAGCGCCCTTCCGGCAGGTCAATGACCAGCTCGCCCTCGAGGAGAAGGTAGAAAGCCCCTTCCCGAGGTCCTTCTGGAGCCGTGAGGGCGTAGGCCCGCAAGGGTACCCCCGGCACCTCCACCACCCCTTCCCGGGCCAAGCGTAGGAGGTGGAGCTTGTAGCTTTCCATCAGGCCTTGACCCCCTCCTTTCTTGCCCGGCCCTTCCGCATGCGGAGCTTGAAGAGGGCCCGCTTGGCGAGCCTAGCCTCTTTCTCCCCGAGCCCCTCGCCCCGGGCCAAGGCCTCCACCGCCTCCCGCTCTTCCCTGGGGAGCTCGGGGAGGTAGGGCCTGAGCTCGGCCCAATCCCCGGGGGGCTTGGGAGTCCCTTGGGCCTTCCCCTTGGCGGGGGTTGCGGGGCGCACCTTGGCGAGCCGGGGATCGTGGTCGGGACAGGCCGGGTTGAGGCAGGCGCCCTCGCCCTTCTTCACCAGGGGCCAGCCGCAGGTGGGGCAGGGCTTGTCCAGAAGGGGATAGAAGGAGAGGAAGTCGCAGGTGCGCTCCTCGCACTTGTAGTAGGGCCTGCCCCGCCTGTCCCGCTTTTCCAGGATGCGCCCCCCGCACTTGGGGCAGGTGCGGTCCGTGGGGCGGCCGTCATCCCGGGTGTAGTCGCACCCAGGGTAGCCCGAACAGGCGATAAAGCTTCCGTATCGGCCCTCCTTGCGGAGGAGCGGTTTTCCGCACTTGGGGCAGTCCTCCCCGATGGGCTCCGCCTCCCGTCTTTCCAGGGGCTCGGTGTAGGTGCACTCGGGGTAGCCCGTGCAACCCAAAAACTGCCCGTAGCGGCTCACCTTGAGCTCCAGAGGACGGCCGCATCTGGGACAGGCCTTCTTGGGCACCTGGGCGAGTTCGGCCAGGAAGGGCTCGTAGAACTCCAGGACCACCTGGGGCCAGGGGGCCCGGCCCTCTTCCACCTGGTCCAGGCGGTCTTCCATCCGGGCGGTGAACTCGTAGGCCACCACCTGGGGAAACCGCTCCTTGAGGTAGCGGGTCACCTCCCGGCCCAAGGGGGTGGGAAGGAGGGTGCGCCCCCGCCGTTCCACATAGCCCCGCTTCTCCAGGGTCTCGAGGGTGGGGGCGTAGGTGGAGGGGCGCCCGATCCCGAGCTCCTCCATGGCCTTCACCAAGGAGGCGTCGGTGTAGCGGGGTGGAGGCTCGGTAAAGTGCTGCTCGGGGATAGCCCGAAGGAGCTTTGCCGGAGCCCCTTCGGGCACGGCGGGCACCGGGGGTTCCTCGCCCTCCTCTTCCCGTCCCCAGGCCTTGAGGTAGCCCTCAAAGCGGAGCACCGAGCCCGAGGCGCGGAAGAGGTAGCGCTGCCCGCCGCTTTCCAGGAAGACCGAGGTCTGCTCGTAGAGGGCGTCCCGCATCTGGCTCGCCAGGAAGCGGCGCCAGATGAGGTCATAGAGGCGGTACTCCTCCTCGGTGAGGTGCCTCCTCAGGCTCTCCGGGGTGCGCCTGGGGTCGGTGGGGCGGATGGCCTCGTGGGCGTCCTGCACCCCCTCCTTGCGGTTCCTGTAGGCCCGTGGGGCTTCCGGAAGGTACTCCACCCCGAAGGCCTCCCGGATCACCTCCCTGGCGGCCTGCAGGGCCTCGGGGGAAACCCTGACCGAGTCGGTGCGCATGTAGGTGATGAGGCCCACGGTGCCCTCCGGCAGGTCCACTCCCTCGTAAAGGCGCTGGGCGATGCGCATGGTGCGGCTCGCCGTGTAGCCCAGGCGGCTGCTGGCCGCCTGCTGCAGGGTGGAGGTGGTAAAGGGGGGCGGCGGCGCCTTGCGGCGCTCCCGGGTCTCCACCTGGGCCACGCGGTAGGGCATCTCCCCCACGGCCTTCGCCAGGGCCTGGGCCTCGGCCTCGGTCCTTACGTGAAGCTTGCCTTCCTTTTCCCCTTGGCCCGTCCAGAGGCGCTTCCCGTCCACCTCCAGGAGGAGGGCGGGGAGGGTCTTCCCCTCCACGGAAAACTCCCCGGTCAGAGTCCAGTACTCCTCCTTCCGGAAGGCCTCAATCTCCTCCTCCCGCTCCACCACGAGCCGTAGGGCCACGCTCTGCACCCGGCCTGCGGAAAGGGCCCGCTTGCGGAACTCCACGGAGAGGAGGGGGGAAAGGTTGTACCCCACGAGCCGGTCCAAGACCCGCCGGGCCTGCTGAGCGTCCACCAGGTTCTGGTCTATGGGCCTGGGAGCCTCCACCGCCTGGCGCACCACCTTGGGGGTGATCTCGTGAAACTCCACCCGGATGGGTTCCTTCGGGTCCCGGCCCAAAAGCCTTGCCACGTGCCAGCCGATGGCCTCCCCCTCCCGGTCGGGGTCGGTGGCGATGAGGAGCCGCTTGCCACGGGCGGCCCGCTTGAGCTCTTCCACCACGGCCTTTTTCTCGCGGATGACCTCGTAGGTGGGGGTGAAGCCCCGCTCCACGTCCACCCCGAGGGTCCGCTCCGGCAGGTCGGCCACGTGTCCCTTGCTGGCCCGGACCTCGTAGGAAGGCCCCAGCATCTTCTGAATGCTCCTGGCCTTGGCCGGGGATTCCACCACCACCAAGGTGGCGGGGTCATCGCCTTGGCGCTTTTTCGTACCGGGCATCGCCCCCTATTTAGGGGGGTGGGAGCGGCCTTGTCAAGCCTGGCCACCCCACCCCGGTCTTTGGCCCCATCGCCAGGTCCTCGCTCCTCCCTTTCCCTTCTCATGGGGTCTTCCTCTAGGCTCTTTCCGTGGAGGTCTTCGCCGATTGGCTCTTCGTGGTCCTGTGGGCGCTCGGGGTGGCCCTTACCTTCGTCCCCCTGGTGCCCGCCACCCTGGTCATCCTGCTTGGCGCCTTCCTGCACGAGCTTCTCCTAGGCTTCCGGGAGCTTTCCCTCGGGAGCTGGCTCCTCCTTGGGGCCTTGGCCCTTCTTGCCCTCCTCTTGGACAACCTGGCCGCCCTGGTGGGGGCCAGGCGCTACGGGGCAAGCCGGGCAGGGCTCTGGGGGGCCTTCCTCGGAGGGATCTTGGGCCTTTCCCTGGGGGTGGTGGGGGTACTGCTCCTCCCCTTCCTCCTGGCATGGCTCTTTGAATACCTCTCGGGAAGGAGGGCAGAGGAGGCCCTGAGGGCCGCCTGGGGAACCCTGGTGGGCCTTCTGGGAGGGGTGGTGGCCAAGGTACTGGTCCACCTGGCCATGGGGCTCGTGGTGGTGCGGGCCATCTTCTAGGGGCTGGTATGCTCTTGACCATGGAGCGGGTCCTGGCCCCCCGCGGGGCGTCCGGAGGTGAGGCATGAACCCCACCATGATCCAGATCGGTCCCCTGCGCATCCAGTGGTACGGCTTTCTCCTCACCCTCGCCATCTTCCTCGGCTTTGAGCTGGCCAAAAGGCGCCTCAAGGCCTGGGGGCTGGACACGGAAAGGTTTGAGACCGTGGCTTTCTGGGCGGTGGTCTTCGGGGTGGTCGGGGCAAGGCTCGGCTACGTCCTCACCTCTCCCGGCTACTTCCTGCAAAATCCCGTAGAAGTGCTCTATATATGGCACGGGGGTCTGTCCTTCCACGGAGCTGTCCTGGGCGGCGCCCTCACCTTTTACTACTTCCACAGGAAACGGGGCTACCCCCTATGGCCCTACCTGGACGCCGCCACCCCGGGGGTGGCCCTCGGCATCATCGCCGGGAGGATCGGCAACCTCATGAACGGCTCGGATACCGCAGGCCGCCTGACCTCCTTGCCCATCGGCTTCACCTGGCCGGAGTGGGCCCGGGGCTTTCCCGGCGTCTGCCCGGGCATTGACGACATCTCCCAGGTCTACCGCTGCACCGAGCTCCTGCGGGGGCCGGTGCACCTTAGCCAGGTCTACGGGGCCCTGGTGGGGCTCCTCCTCCTCCCCCTCTCCCTCTACTGGCTCAAGCGAAGGCCCTTCTACGGCTACGCCTTCTGGCAGTTTCTCCTCTGGTATAGTGTGCTCCGCTCGGTCCTGGAGGAGCCCTTCCGCCTGAACCCCCTTTGGCTTCCGGTGTACCATAACCCCGAGCTCGGCATCGGCCTCTTCACCGCCACCCAGGTGGTGAGCCTGCCTTTGGTGCTGCTATCCCTCTACATGCTTCGGCGCCTGGGCCGGGAAGGGGGGTAAGATACCCTCATGGTGCTTCCTCCCCGCAAGGACTCCCTGAAGTGGGGCACCTATTCCGAGGACGTGTTGCCCCTTTGGGTGGCGGACATGGACTTCCCCGTGGCCGAGCCCATCCAAAGGGCCATCAAGGAGCGGGCGGAAGGGTTTTTGGGCTACCCGCCCCGGGAGGGGGATCGGGAGCTCAAGGCCCTCCTGCTGGAGAGGACCGGCCTCGAGGGGGAGGTGGCCTTCCTGCCCGGGGTCGTGGTGGGGCTTTACGCGGCCGTGGCCGCCTTCACCGCCCCGGGGCAGGGGGTGCTGACCCAGGTGCCCATCTATCCCCCCTTCCTCGCTGCCATCCGCGAGCAGAAGCGGACCGTTTTGGCCAACCCCTTGAAGGAAACGGAAACCGGCTACCGCTTGGACCTTTCCGGTCTGGAGCGGCTCGCCTTCGCCACCCGGCTCCTCCTCTTCTGCCACCCCCAGAACCCCACGGGCCGGGTCTTCACCGAGGAGGAGCTTCTGGCCCTCGCCCAGATCGCGCGCAAACACGACCTCATCGTGGTCTCCGACGAGCTCCACGCCCCCCTGACCTACGAGCGGCCCCACCTGCCCCTGGCCCGCTTCCTCCCCGAGCGCACCCTCACCCTCCTGGGCCCGGGCAAGGCCTACAACCTCGCGGGCCTGCCCCTGGGAGCGGCCGTGGGGCCCGCTCCCCTCCTGGAAGCCCTCAAGCGCCATCTCCCCCACACCTTCCCCAACGTTCTGGCCCTGGCCGCCTGGAAGGCCGCCCTCCAGGAGGGGGAGGCCTGGCTAAAGGGGGTGCGCGCCCAGCTCAAGGCCAACCGGGACCGGGTGGCGGCCTGGGCCCGGGAGGTGGGCCTCACCCACTTCCCCCCGGAGGGCACCTACCTGGCCTGGCTCAAGACCCCCTTCCCCCAGGCGGCAGCCCGCCTGCTCCGGGAGGCCCGGGTGGCCCTGAACCCTGGGGAAAGCTTTGGGGAAGGGTATGACCGGTATGTGCGCCTTAACTTCGCCACCTACCCCGAGGTGCTGGAAGAAGCGCTCAGGAGGCTCACAAAGGCCCTCAAAGGGGCCTGAGTGGACGTGAACCCCCCGGGGGCTCCCGGGGGGTTGCGCTTCCCGCCTTACCGGACCACCTCAATGGGGATCCGCTTGGCCCGGGCCTCGGCCACCTTGGGCATGGTGAGCCGGAGGATCCCGTGGCGGAACTCGGCCTTGGCCTCCTCCGCCTTCACCTCCACCGGCAGGGAGAAGGTGCGCACGAAGGAGCCGTGGGGGATCTCCTGGAGGTAGTAGCGGCGCACCTGGGCCTCCTCCACCGGCTTCACCTGGCCCCGGACCGTGAGCTTGTTGCCCTCGAGGCTCACCTCCAGGTCCTCCGGAGCCAGGCCAGGCACGGCCATCTCCAGGATCAGGGCCTCATCGGTCTCGTAGAGATCGGCCGGGGCCACGAAGGTGGGGGTAAGGGGCCGGCCGAAGTCGCCCAGGACCTCCTCAAAGAGCCGGTTGGCCTCCTCCAGGAGGGAGAGCGGACCCCAGGTCCGGAAGGGCGTGATCTCCGTAGGCCGCGCATCCCTACGCACCAGGGCCATACCAATCACCTCCATCCGCACTTATATCATATGCGCCCATATCTGTCAAGTACCCTTAGGTCATGCAGCTTACCCCTGAGTCGCCTATAATCGGGTTCATGGAGCTTCCCAAAGACGCGGTCCTGGTGGACACCCGGCCCCGCCCCGCCTACGAGGCAGGCCACCTGCCCGGGGCCCGCCACCTGGACCTCTCCGCCCCCAGGCTCCGCCTAAGGGAAGAGGGGGAGCTGAAGGCCCTCGAGGCCGGCCTCACCGAGCTTTTTCAGAGCCTGGGCCTGAGGAGCCCCGTGGTCCTCTACGATGAGGGGCTCACCAGCCGCCTCTGCCGCACCGCCTTCTTCTTGGGCCTCGGAGGGCTCGAGGTGGAGCTCTGGACCGAGGGCTGGGAGCCTCACGCCACGGACAAGGAGGAGCCCAAGCCGGAGCGGACCGGCACCGTGGCCCGCCTGAGGCGGGACTGGCTCCTCACCGCCGACGAGGCCGCCCGCCACCCCCTCCTCCTGGATGTGCGCAGCCCCGAGGAGCACCAGGGCCTGGTCCACCCGCCCTGCTGCCCCCGGGGCGGACGCATCCCGGGAAGCCGGAGCGCCCCCTTAGAGCTCTTCCTGGAACCCGGAAAGGTCCTGGAGCGGCTGGGCCTGAGCCCGGGGCAGGAGGTGGGGGTCTACTGCCACTCCGGGGCCCGGAGCGCCGTGGCCTTCTTCGTCCTCCGGAGCCTTGGGGTCAGGGCCCGGAACTACCTGGGGTCTATGCACGAGTGGCTGCAGGAAGGTCTGCCCACGGAGCCATGAAGGCCTTCGCCCTTACCGTAGGTCCCCTGCAGGAGAACGCCTACCTGGTGGAAACCCCGGGAGGGGCCGTCTTCATAGACCCGGGGGACGAGGCGGAAAGGCTCCTTGCCCTGGCGGAGAAGGCCAGCTTAGCGCCCAAGGCCATCCTCCTCACCCACGCGCACTTTGACCACCTAGGGGCCGTGGCCCCCCTGGTGGAGGCCCTGGACCTCCCGGTCTACCTCCACCCCCTGGACCTGCCCCTGTACCTGCGGGCCCCCGAGGCCGCAGCCCGCTTTGGCCTGGCCGTCCCCCCACCCCCCGTCCCCATCCAGCCGCTGGAGGAAGGTCTGGAGGTCTTCGGCTTCACTGTCTGGCACCTCCCTGGCCACAGCCCGGGGCACGTGGCCTTCCTGAGGGAGGGGGAGGTCTTTTCGGGAGACCTCCTCTTCCGGGGGAGCATCGGCCGCTACGACCTGCCCGGGGCCGACCCCAAGGCTCTCTTCCGCTCCCTGAAGCGGCTTCTCACCCTTCCCCCAAAGACCCGAATCCGCCCCGGGCACGGCCCCGAGACCACCCTGGCCCTGGAGGCCCGGACCAACCCCTTCCTCGCCGGGTTAGAATGGGAGGCGTGAACGGGGCGGAGGCACTGAGGGCACTCTACGCGCTTCAGGAGAAGGACCTGGAGATAGACCGATTGCGAAAAGAAGCGGAGAGCCTCCCCGAGGAGCTCCTCTCCGTGCAAGCCCGGGTGGAGGCCTTGGAGGCGGAACTCGCTGAGCTTTTGGAGCGGCAGGCGGAGCTGCGCAAGAGCTACACCCGGCACAGCCTGGACATAGAGGACCTCACCGCCAAGGAAAAGCAGGCGGAGGCGGAACAGCGCCAGGCGCAGAGCGCCCGCGAACAGACCCAGTACGAAAACCGCATCCAGCAGATCAAGGACCGCATCCGGGAGCTTTTGGAGCTCTCCACTCCCATCATGGAGGCCATGGAGGAGGTGGAGGCCGAGATCGCCCGGGTGGAGGAGGCCCTTTCCGGCCTCCGGCCGCGCTTGGAGGAGCTCCTCCAAGAGAACGCCAGGCGGGTGGAGGCCCTCGAGGGGGAGATCCTGAAGCTCAAGGAGGAGCGGGAGGCCATGGCCCAGGGCATCCCCGCCCCGGTGCTCCGCGAGTACGAGGCCATCCGCCGGGCCAAGAGGGGAACGGGGGTGGTGCGCATGCTCCCCCAGGGCCAGGTCTTCCGCTGCGAGGGGTGCAACGTGGTCCTCCCCACCCACGTGGCCCAGAAGGTGGTCCAGGGGCAGCTCACCCGCTGCCCCTCTTGCGGCCGCCTCCTCTGGAAGGGAACCTAGCCCACCAGGCGGGCCTGGAGGGCAATCTCCTTGACCCCCGCCAGGGCCCTAGACACCGGGCACCCCTCCTTGGCCGCCTGGGCGATCTCTTGGAACTTCTCAGGGCTGATCCCCGGCACCTCTGCCTCGGTGACCAGCTCAATGCGGGTGAGGGTGGGCCTCCCTTCCACCATCTCCAGGTGCACCCGGGCCTCGGTGGCCACCCGCTTCGGGGTGTATCCCTCCCGCTCCAGAGCCGCCGAGAGGGCCATGGAGAAGCACCCCGCGTGGGCGGCGGCGATGAGCTCCTCGGGGTTGGTCCCCTCCCCCTCCTCAAACCGGGAGGGGAAGGAGTAGGGCCCCGCGAAGGCCTGGCTATGAAGCTTCATAGTCCCCTTACCTGAGCGCAACCCGCCCTCCCAAACCGCTTCGGCTTTACGGACCGGCATACGCACCTCCAGGGCCAAGATACCCCAGGTGGGGCCCCCTCAGCCCCGCCCCGGGTCACAAACCCGTCCCGGTTCCGCCAGGCGAAAGCACCCCAAAGGGAAGCGCTTGACAGGGCTTAACCGGGCATGCCATGCTTCTGCCCAGCGCCTTGGCCTGCGCCGTACCCTTCCCCACCTCCGGGCGGCCAACCTGGGCCTAGGAGGATGAAGCTCTTCTGGTTTCTTGCCCTCATCAACCTCCTCGTGGGGGGGATGGTGGGGATGGAAAGGACCGTGGTGCCCCTCCTGGCCCAGCAGGTTTTCGGCCTGGAAAAGGGCCTAGCCCTAGGTGGGTTCGTCCTCTCCTTTGGGCTCACCAAGGCCTTCTTCAACCTCTTCGCCGGGGCGCTGGCCGACCGCATCGGACGCAAAGGGGTGCTGCTTTTGGGCTGGGCCCTGGGGGTGCCGGTGCCCCTCCTCCTCATCCTTGCCCCCTCCTGGGACCTGGTGGTGGCCGCCAACCTCCTCCTGGGGGTGAACCAGGCCCTGGCCTGGAGCATGACCGTGAACATGATGGTGGACCTGGTTCCCCCGCACCGCCGCGGGGTGGCCGCCGGGGTCAACGAGTTCGCCGGCTACCTCGGGGTCAGCCTTCTGGCCTTGCTCACGGGGGTGGTGGCCGAGGCTAAAGGCCTTTGCCCCGCGCCCTTTTACCTCGGCCTGGGGGTTGCCCTTCTCGGCCTTGCCCTTTCCCTTGGGGTGCGGGAAACCCACCGGCCCCTCGCTCCCCCAAAGCTCCGCCTCGTCCGCGGCATCGGCGTGGCCAGCCTCCTAGGAATGGCCACCAACTTCAAGGACGGGCTGGCCTGGCTTAGCCTGCCCCTCCTCCTCTCCGGCCGGGGGCTGGGCCCAGCGGAGATCGGCCTGGTGGCCGGGCTCTACCCCCTGGTCTGGGCCGGAGGACAGCTCCTCTTCGGGCCCCTTTCCGACCGTCAGGGCCGCGCCCCCCTCATCACGGGAGGGATGGCGGTCCAGGGGCTCGGGCTCGTCCTCCTCGCCCTCCCCCTGGGCCTAGGGGGGGCGCTTTTCGCCGCCTTTCTCCTGGGCCTCGGGACCAGCATGGCCTACCCTACCCTGATCGCCTGGGTGGCCGACCGTACGCCCCAAGCGGAGCGGGCCACGGCCCTCGGCCTCTACCGCTTCTTCCGGGACGGGGGCTATGTCCTGGGCGCCCTCCTGGCCGGGGTAGGCTCTGGGGAGCTGTCCTGGGCGATGGGCGGAGCGGGTGCGGGCCTTCTCCTCCTGGCCTGGGCGACCCGGGGCGGGGCGCTTTGGGAGCGGCCAAAGGCTCCTTAGCCGAGCCCCCGGGGCAGCCCCAGGCGTTGTAGGATAGCGGTGGCGATCTCCTCTACCGAGGCATGGGTGGTGTCCAGGTAAGGAATCCCGTGGGCCTTAAACAAGGCCTCGGCGCGGGCTACCTCGTAACGGCACTGCTCTAAGGAGGCGTACCGGCTTCCCGGCTTGCGGGCGGTGCGGATCTGGTGGAGGCGGAAGGGGTCTATGGTGAGGCCGAAGAGCTTGGCGCGGAAGGGTTGGATGGGCTTAGGGAGTTCGGAGCGGAGGAAATCGTCTTCGGCCAAGGGGTAGTTGGCGGCCCGGACCTGGTAGTGAAGGGCGAGGAAGAGGGAGGTCGGGGTCTTCCCTACCCGGGAAACCCCCACCAGGATAGCCTCGGCCTCGGGGTAGCGCTCCACCCCCAGGCCGTCGTCCGCCGCCAGGGCGAACTCCACCGCCTCCATCCGCCTCAGGTAGGCGGACAGGTCCCCCACGCTGTGCACCCGGCCCACCCGGGGCTTGGGCTCCACGCCGAGCTCGGCCTCGAGGGCCTTGAGGTAGGGCCTAAAGAGGTCAAAGACCAAAGCAGGGGTGGCCTCGAGGAGGGCGAAAAGGCGGGCCTCGGTCAGGGTGCTGAAGACGATGGGGCGTGCCCCCTGGGCCCGGTAGGCCTCCAGGATCTCCAGGACCACAGCCTGGACCTTGGCCTCGTTGTCGCAGAAGGGGCGGAGCCGATAGGCAAACGCCACCTCCTCAAAGTGGGCGAGGAGGCTCCGGGCCACCTCGCTGGCGGTGATCCCAGTATGATCGGAAACGATGAACACAGCGCGCTGGGGCATGGCCCTAAGCTTACCGGTATCCGGGGCCGAGAACCGGTGTATGGGCACGGTTACACGGAAAGGTGGGGTAGGATGCGCCTACACCGGGGCCGTCCCACACCCCCCAGGGTTAGCTTAGCTAGGAGAGGGGGCAGGCATGGAGCTGATCCGCTGGTTTGAGACCCTGAGCATGGCCGATGTGGAAGAGGTGGGCGGGAAAAACGCCTCCTTGGGGGAGATGATCCGCAATCTAAGCGCCCTGGGGATCAAGGTCCCCGAGGGGTTCGCCACCACCGCCTGGGCCTTCCGCCTTTACCTCCGGCACAACCGGCTGGAAGAGGAGATCCAAAGGCGCCTCAAGGACTTGGACGTAAGCGACGTGGTGGCCCTGGCGAGGACCGGGGCCGAGATCCGCAGGCGGGTGGAGGAAGGAGAAATGCCCCCCGAACTGGAGGCTGCCCTCCGCGAGGCCTACGGGAAGCTGGAGGCCCGCTTTGGCCCTGGGGTTTTGGTGGCGGTTCGGTCCTCGGCCACAGCGGAGGACCTTCCCGAAGCCTCCTTCGCCGGACAGCAGGAAACCTTCCTCGGGGTGAAGGGGGCAGAAAACGTCCTCCGCTACGTGAAAAAGGTCTTCGCCTCCCTATACACCGACCGGGCCATCGCCTACCGGGCCCACCACGGCTTTGCCCACGAGGAGGTGGCCCTTTCCGCCGGGATCCAGCGCATGGTGCGGAGCGACCTGGCGGCCAGCGGGGTCCTCTTTACCCTGGACACGGAATCGGGCTTCCGGGAGGTGATCTTCCTCACCGCGAGCTACGGCCTAGGGGAGATGGTGGTCCAAGGGGCGGTCAACCCGGACGAGTTTTATGTGTACAAGCCCGCCCTAAAGGCGGGCAAGGCCGCCATCCTGAGCCGCCACCTGGGGAGCAAGGCGCAAAAGATGGTCCTAGAGGCAGGGGAAGGCACGACCCGGGTGGTCGCCGTGCCGGAGGAGGATCGGCGGCGCTTCTGCCTGGCCGACGAGGAGGTGGAGGCCCTGGCCCGCCAAGCCCTCCTAGTGGAGGAGCATTACGGCCGACCCATGGACATTGAGTGGGCCAAGGACGGGCTTACCGGGGAACTCTATTTGGTGCAGGCCAGGCCGGAAACGGTGCAAAGCCGTGCGGGGCGGGTCATGGAGCGCTTCACCCTGCGGGAGAAAGGGGAGGTCCTGGTGGTGGGCCGGAGCGTGGGGAACCGGATCGCCACGGGTAGGGCCCGGATCGTCCTAAGCCCCAAGGAAATGCACAAGGTGGAACCCGGGGATGTGCTGGTTACGGACGCTACCGATCCCGACTGGGAGCCCATCATGAAGCGGGCTGCGGCCATCGTCACCAACCGGGGTGGGCGCACTTCCCATGCGGCCATCGTCTCCCGGGAGCTCGGCATCCCCGCGGTGGTGGGGGCCGAAGGGGCTACCCAGAGGATCCCGGACGGGGAAACGGTCACGGTTTCCTGCGCCGAAGGGGATGTGGGCAAGGTGTACCGGGGGGCTTTGCGCTACGAGGTGCAGCGGATAGAACTGGACCGGATGCCCAAGCTCCCGGTGAGGATCATGATGAACGTGGCCAGCCCTGAAAGGGCCTTCGCCTTCGCCCAGCTCCCCCACAGCGGGGTGGGGCTTGCCCGCGTGGAGTTCATCATCGGCAACACCATCGGGATCCACCCCAAGGCCATCCTGGACTACCCCAACCTCCCCCCTCCCCTGCCGGAGGAGATCGCCAAGCGCACCGCGGGCTACCCTGACCCCCGCACCTTCTACGTGAGAAAGCTCGCGGAGGGCCTCGGCACCATCGCCGCCGCCTTCGCCCCCCACCCCGTGATCGTCCGCCTTTCCGACTTCAAGTCCAACGAGTACGCCCACCTCCTGGGCGGGGAGCTGTACGAGCCCAAGGAGGAAAACCCCATGTTAGGCTTCCGGGGCGCTTCCCGCTACCGCTCGGCCTTCTTCGCCCAGGCCTTCGCCCTGGAGTGCGAGGCCATCCGTTACGTGCGGGAGGCCATGGGCCTCACCAACGTGGAGGTCATGATCCCCTTTGTGCGCACCGTGGGGGAGCTTAAAGCGGTGCTGGAGGTCATGCGGACCCACGGCCTGCAGCGGGGCATGGAGGGCCTTCGGGTGATCATGATGTGCGAGGTGCCCTCCAACGCCATCCTCGCCGAGGAGTTCCTGGAGCACGTGGACGGATTTTCCATTGGTTCCAATGACCTTACCCAGCTCACCCTGGCCTTGGACCGGGACTCGGGGCTGGTAGCGGACCTCTTCAGCGAGCAAGACCCCGCGGTGCGGTTTCTCATCCAACGGGCCATCCAGGCGGCCAAGAGGATGGGGAAGTACATCGGCATCTGCGGCCAAGGCCCCTCGGACGACCCCGAGTTCGCCCTCTGGCTGGTGAAGGAGGGCATAGACAGCCTCTCCCTGAACCCCGACGCGGTCCTCGAGACCTGGCTCTTCCTGGCCGAACGCCTCGAGGCTCCCTAGGAGGAAAACGCCGCGGCGCAAGCCGGAGGGTCATACCGCCCATGCGGGCTTGGGCCCGCATGGGGGCGCCGGCAGAAAGTCCCCGCGAGGTTTTTAAGGACCTGCAAAAGGGCCTGCCTACAGCCCAGTTTGGCCATCCCATGTTGCGAAACCCACGTGCGGACACTTGGGCATCCTCACAAAAGCCCCCGCTCCCGGGCCGCCCGCCTCAGGGCCTCCCGGTGTTCCGGATGGGCCACGGCGATCAGGGCCTTGGCCCTTTCCCTAAGGGAGCGGCCGAAGAGCTCCGCCACCCCCCACTCCGTGACCACGTAGTGCACGTCGGCCCGGGTGGTGACCACCCCCGCCCCCGGCTTGAGGAGGGGGACGATGCGGGAAAGCCCCCGGGAGGTGACCGAGGGCAGGGCGATGATGGGCTTTCCCCCAGGGCTTGCGGCGGCTCCGCGGATGAAGTCCGCCTGGCCCCCGAAGCCGGAGTAGATGTAGGTGCCGAGGGAGTCGGCGCACACCTGGCCGGTGAGGTCCACCTCCAGGGCCGAGTTCACCGCGGTCATCCGGGCGTTTTTGGCGATGACCTGAGGGTCGTTCACGTAGTCCGCCGGGTGGAGCTCAAACAGGGGGTTGTCGTCCACGAAGCGGTAAAGCCGCTCGGAGCCCAGGACGAAGGTGCCCACCACCTTGCCCCGATGCAGCGTCTTGCGCGCCCCCGTGATCACCCCGAGCTCCAAAAGTTCCAGAAGGCCGTCGGAAATCATCTCCGTGTGCACCCCGAGGTCCTTGTGCCCCTTGAGCTGGGCCAAAACGGCGTTGGGAATGCCCCCGATGCCGAGCTGCAGCGTGGCCCCGTCCTCCACCAGCCCCGCCACATGGGCCCCGATCCGGGCCTCGAGGTCGCTGTAGCCTCCCCTCTCCAGGGTGGGCAGGGGGTAGTCCACCTCCGCCAGGAGGGAGAAGCGGGAGACGTGGACGAAGGTGTCCCCCAGGGTCCTGGGCATCCGGGGGTGGACCAGGCCCAGGGTGAAGGGACTGGCCTCGAGGGCGGCCCGGCTGGCGATGACCTCCACCCCCAGGGAGAGGAAGCCGTACTCGTCGGGAGGGCTCACCACCACCACCGCGGCGTCCAGGGGAAGGAGGCCCCGCTGGAAGAGCCAGGGCACCTGGTGGAGGTGTACGGGAACGTAATCCGCCCGCCCCTGGTTCACCGCCTCCCGGTCCGCAGGGCCCACGAAGAGGCTTTTGCGGCGTAAGCGGCCGGGGGGCAGCCCCTGGAAGGGATCCTCCCCCAGCTGGAGCACGTGGACCAGCTCCACCCCTTCCAAGTCCTCCCGGGCGGCGAGGGCCCTAAGGAAGGGGATGGGGGTGGCCGCGTTTCCGGAGACGTAGATCCGCCAGCCCGAACGGATGCGGGAGACGGCCTCCTCGAGGGGCACCCGCTTTTTTAAATAGGCCCTTTCCACCTCGGATCGCGTCAGGGCCTTGCCGGTCCGGGTGCGTCCCATGGCCCCAGCTTAAGGCCCCTAGGGGGGACAGATGCCCTAAGCCCCCGTAACCCAGGCCACCCTAATCCCCCGGGGCCGGAGAGGAGAATGGGGCATGGCTAGGCTCAGGCCTCTTCTCTGGCTGGGGCCCCTTGGGCTTGCCCTCTGGTTCTTCTTTACCCACCCCCCGGACGTCCTCTGGGCGGAAAGGGCCCAGGCCCCCTCAGAGCGCCTGCAGGAGGTCTACACCCGCCTCCACCCCGCGGTGGTCCAGGTACAGGACCGGGAGGGCGGAAGGGGAACGGGCTTCTTCTACGCTCCCCGCCTCCTCCTCACCGCCTACCACGTGGTGGCCGAGGGAGGGCCTTTTGCCCTCCGGCTGGCGAACGGAAAACAGGCAGAGGCCAGGGTCATGGGCTTCCATGAGCCCTTTGACCTAGCGGTTCTGGAGGCGGTGGGCGAGGCCGCCCCCCTCACCCTCCCCCTGGAGCTCTCCCGCCCCCCCAGGGTGGGCGAGGCCCTCCTGCACATGGGCAACGGCCGCGGCCAGTTCATCGCCCCCCGCTACGGCCGGGTGACCCGGCTCGGGGTAAGCCCCTCCCCCTTCCTGCCCCAGGGCCTAGTGGAAACCTCCCTGCCCCTGGCCCCAGGGGACTCGGGGGGGCCGGTGTTGGACGCCGAGGGCCGGGTTCTGGGCATAGCGGTGGCCATCGGGCAGACGGAGGAGGGCTTCCGGAGCTACTTCACCCCCCTTTTCGGCAGGAAGGAACTTCTGGCAGGCCTGGAAAGGGGGGAGCGGAGCTATTGGCCGTACCTGGGCCTCCGGGGCCCCCGGGCCCTCACCCCCGAGCTTGCCCGGGAGCTCAGCCTCCCCCCTGGAGGCGTGCTGGTGGGGGAGGTGGTGCCGGGGGGAGCTGCCCACCGGGCGGGCCTTAAGGGCCTGGAGTCGGGCGGGGTACCGGACGTGATCCTCGAGGTGAATGGCGTCCCTGTGAACAGCTTTGAAGACCTCCTCCGTGAAGTACGCAGGCACCAGGTGGGGGACCGGGTCCTGCTTTCCGTGCGGCGGGGCACAGAGATCCTCCGGGTAGAGGTCCTCCTAAGCCCCTTCCCTGGACGCTAAGCTGGGGTAGGTGGGAAAGCCCAGACCCTCCGCCAACAGCACCCCCCGGGCGATGGCCCGGGCGAGGGCGTCGGCGGCGTAGGCTCCGAGGCGGAGGAGGAGGGGAAGCGCCACCCCCCTTCCCTCCCCCAGGGCCAGGGCGAAGACCAGGTCCCCGTCCAGGGGGGTGTGGGCGGGGCGGAGGGCCCGGGCGAGGCCGTCTTGGGCCATGATGGCGAGCCTTTTGGCCTGGGCTTTGGAGAGGGGAGCGTCCGTGGCCACTATGGCGAGGGTGGTGTGCTGGCCTAGGAGGAAGGGGTAGCGGTAGTCCTCCTCCTGCCCCCGGTAACGGGAGAGGTCCGGGAGGAGGGCCCTTTCCTCAGGGGCGAGGAGCCCCTCGGCGTAAAGCCTCCCCGAGAGGGGGTCAAAGGGGCGGCCGAGGCTGTTCACCGCCGCCAGGGCCATGACCCTAAAGCCCTCCTCCAGGAGGTAGCCTGCAAGGCCCACTCCCCCCTTCACCCCGCCCGCCATGGCCCCCGTCCCCGCCCCCACGCTCCCCTCGGCCACCTCCTTCCCCGCGGCGAGGGAGGCCCGATACCCCGCCTCCGCCCCCGGGGGCCTGAAGGCCTTCCCCCGCCCCAGGTCGTAAAGCACCGCCGCAGGCACGATGGGCACCACACCTCCCGGGGTAGGGAAGCCCTTCCTCCTTTCCCACAGGTAGCGCACCACCCCCTCGGCGGCGGCGAGGCCGAAGGCGCTCCCTCCGGTGAGGAGGACGGCCTGGACGCTTTCCACGGTGTTCTCGGGAGCGAGGAGGTCGGTCTCCCGGGTGCCCGGGGCCGCCCCCCGCACGTCCACCGCCGCCACCGCCCCCTCCTCCACCAGGAGGACGGTGCACCCGGTAAGGGCCTCCCGGTCCGTGAAGTGCCCTACCCGAAGCCCGGGGAGGAGGGCCTTTTCCCCCCAAAGCGCTTCCGCCATGAGGCCAGTATGGGGTAGCCTAGTGCCCGGGACAAGGAGGCGCCATGTGGGAATACCTGATCCACGGGGAACCAACGCCCGCCCTTAAGCCCTTTCTGGAAGGGGTGGGGAGGGCCCTCGAGGCCCGGGGCTTCCGCCATAGCCCCGAGGCCGAGGCCCCGAACCTCGTCCTGAACGCCATCACCCCGGAAAACCCCCGGCCCTACCGCCGCAAGGCCCAGGCCACCTTCGTGGCCTCGGTCCTGGAGCTCAAGGACTTCCCCGAAGATCCCCTGAGGGAGCTTTACCCCTATCTGGTCCGGGCGCTCTCCAACGTCCTCCTGGCCTATGTGCCGGGGAAGGGCGTGAAGTTCCTCACCCTGGAGCTCGGCCACTACGGGGAGCCCGAGGGGGAGGGGTTTTACGAGCGGGTGGCGGAGCGCCTTAGGCCCATCGCTTGCAGCCGCTTGGTCATAAACAACCTCTTTGAGCCGGACCTCGAGCCCGAGCTCTGGCAGGGGGACGCGCTCACGGAGAGCATGTCCCGGGCAGGGAAAAAGCTGAAAGCGTGGGACCTCCTCCCCGCCCCCTTCCCCATAGAGGAGATCCTCTCCCCCGAGGACCTGAGGCACGTGAAACGGCTCTACGGTATCGGCGGGCTCTCCTATGGGAACCTCTCCGTGCGCAAGGACGAAAGGCGCTTCTGGATGTCGGCGAGCGGCGTGGACAAAGCGAACCTCAAGGAGATCGGCCGGGACATCCTCATGGTGAAGGGCTATGACCCCAAGAGGAACGCCATCCTCCTCTCCGTCCCCCCCCACGTGGAGCCGAGGCGGGTGAGCGTGGACGCCATAGAGCACTGGATGATCTACCGGGAACACCCCGGGGTGGGGGCCATCCTCCACGTGCACGCCTGGATGGAGGGGGTGCCCGCCACCCCCTTCAACTACCCCTGCGGCACCTACGAGCTGGCCCAGGCGGTGGCGGAGAAGGTGCGGGAGGCCCCTGACCCCACCCGGGCGGTGGTGGGCCTCAAGAACCACGGCCTTACCATCACCGGGAAAAGCCTGGACGAGATCCTGGAAAGGATTGAGGGGAAGCTCATCCGCACCGTGCCCATGACATGAGGGCCCTCGTCTATACCCCTTCCCTCCCCCGCTTCTTCGGGGCGAGGCTTCTGGGCAAACGCTTCCCTAAAGGGCTTCTGCCCCTCGCCCTTAAGGAGGTGCCCCTTTCCGAACGGGAGGGGTTCGTGCGGGTGAGGGTGAGGCTAAGCGGCGTCTGCGGCTCGGACCTCGCCCTCCTCTACGGGAAAAGCCCCCCTTCCCTAAGCCCCTTCTTCTCCTTCCCCGCCGTCTTGGGCCACGAGATCCTGGGGGAGGTGGGGGGAAGCCTGGTGGCAGTGAACCCCCTCCTCGCTTGCCATGACCGGGGGCTTCCCCCCTGCCCCATGTGCCAAAGGGGGGAGGAGGGGCTCTGCCAAAACCTGGCGGAAGGCCCTTTGGCCCCAGGGATCCTGGGCTACAACCGGGACCTCCCGGGGGGGTGGGGGGAGTGGACCCTGGCCCGGCCCGAGAGGCTCTACCCCATCCCCCAGGGCGTCCCCGAGGAAAGGGCCGTCTTCGCCGAGCCTTTGGCGGTGGTCCTTAGGGGCTTAGGGAAGCTCAGGCCCTGGCCGGAGGAGGTGCTGGTCCTGGGCATGGGCACCCTCGGCCTCCTCGCGGTCAGGCTCCTAAGGGCCCTGGGCTACACGGGGAGGCTTTTCGCCGTGGCCAAGTACGCCCACCAGGCGGAAAGGGCGAAGGCCTTCGGAGCGGATCAGGTCTTCCCCTCGGCCAAGGAGGCCCTCCTGGAGCGGGCCAAGCGCTACCGCTACCTCCTCTTTGAGGGGCATAGGGGCGGGTACGAGGCCGTGGTGGAGGCCTCGGGAAGCGGCAAGGGCTTCCGGGAGGCCCTCGCCCTCGCCCGGGAGGGGGGCAGGGTGCTCCTTTTGGGCGCCCCGGGCCTGGAGTGGGCGGACCTCTCCCCCTTCTGGTTCAAGGAGGTGGCCCTCGTGGGGAGCTACACCTACACCCGGGAGGAGTTCGGCCAGGCCGTGGCCCTCCTCAAGGAGCTTGAGGGCCTCGAGGCCCTCGTGGGAGGCGTCTTCCCCCTGGAGGCCTGGCGGGAAGCCCTCGCCGCCCGGGGCAAGGCCCTCTTCCGCCCGGGAAATGTGGCCTAGGCCCCAAGGGAAAGCCCCCTTCCGGGCTAGACTACAGGGCATAGCCCAGCGGGGACCCCATGCGGGAAGGCAGCCAGGAAAACCCCTTTGAAAAGGCCCAGGAGAGGCTGCAGGCGCTCCTCAAGGAGGTCAAGCGGGTCATCGTGGGCCAGGACCTCCTCCTGGAGAGGATGCTGGTGGCCCTCCTGGCCCGGGGCCACCTCCTCGTGGAGGGGGTGCCGGGCCTGGCCAAGACCCTGGCGGTGAAGACCCTGGGCGAGGCCCTAGGGGGAAGCTTCCGGCGGGTCCAGTTCACCCCCGACCTGGTGCCCGCCGACCTCCTGGGCACGCGGGTCTACAATCCCAAGGAGGGGGAGTTCAGGACGGAGCTCGGCCCCATCTTCGCCCACCTCCTCCTGGCCGACGAGATCAACCGGGCCCCGGCCAAGGTCCAGTCCGCCCTCCTCGAGGCCATGCAGGAGCGGCAGGTGACCCTGGGCCGGGAGACCTACCCCCTGCCCCAGCCCTTCCTCGTCCTCGCCACCCAGAACCCCATAGAGAGCGAGGGTACCTACCCCCTCCCCGAGGCCCAGCTGGACCGCTTCCTCCTCAAGGTGGTGGTGGACTACCCCGCCTTCCACGAGGAGCTGGAGATCGTGCGCCGCATGACCACGGGAGAGGAGATCCGGGCGGAAAGCGTCCTCTCCCTTGAGGACCTCCTCGCCCTCTCCCGCCTCGCCGACCGGGTCTACGTCCACCCCAAGGTGGCGGAGTACGCGGTGGCCCTGGTCCGGGCCACCCGGCGCCCCGAGGGGCGGCTTAAGGAGCTGCGGGGCCTTCTGCTCTTCGGGGGAAGCCCCCGGGCCTCCCTGGCCCTGGTCCAGGGGGCCAAGGCCCTGGCCCTGCTCCGCGGACGGGGCTACGCCCTTCCGGAAGACGTCCGGGACCTCTTCAAGGACGCCCTGCGCCACCGCCTCGTCCTCTCCTACCAGGCCCTGGCGGAAGGGGTGGGGCCCGAGGCCCTCCTGGACCGGATCCTCGAGGCCTTCCCGCCCCCCTTCGTGCCCCTGAGGGACCCCTATGGAGACGCCCGAGGCCCTGCTGCGGAGGCTTGAGCTCAAGGTGGTCCGGCCCCTGGACGGCCTCCTCTTCGGGGACTACCGGGGGGTTTTCTACGGGAAGAGCCTGGAGCTGGCCGAGGTCAGCCCCTACGCCCCCGGGGACGAGGCAGAGCGCATAGACTGGCCCGCCACCGCCCGCACCGGGGAGCTCCACGTCCGTCGCTTCCGGGAGGAGAGGGAGCTCACCCTGTGGCTCCTCCTGGACGGGAGCCCTTCCATGCGCTTTGGCTCGCGAAGGCGGACCAAGTACGCCTTGGCCTCAGAGCTGGCCCTGGCCTTCGCCTACATCGCCTTAAGGCACGGGAACCGGGTAGGGGGGGTGGTCTCGGGGCGCCTCCTGCCCCCCAGGGGAGGGCGGCCCGTGGCCCTGGCCCTGGCTCGGGCGGCCCTCGAGGGGCTGCCGGACCCCACCCCTTTGGGGGAACGGCTGGACCTCCTCTCCCGCGTGGCCCGGCGGCGGAGCCTGGTCTTCGTCCTTTCGGATTTCCTGGATCCCTTTTACTCAGCCCTGGTCCGCCTCGCGGCCCGGCACGACGTGGTGGCGGTTCTGGTGGAGGACCCCTGGGAGCGGGCCCTGCCCGAAGCCGGCCTCCTGAGCTTCTTGGACCCGGAGACCGGAGGGCGGGTGGAGGTGAACACCCTGGACCCGAGGGTGCGGGAGGCCTACCGGGCCAGGGCGGAGGCCCTCCGGCAGGCCCGCTTCCGGGAGATCGGGAGGGCCGGGGCCGACCTCCTTCTGGCCTCCACGGAGATGGAACCGGTCCCCCTCCTCCTGGGCTTGGTGGAAAGGAGGCGGAGGTGGCCCTTCAAAGCCCGGAAGGTCTCCTCCTAGGCCTCTTCCTCCTAGGCCTCGGCGGGGCCTTGGTCTGGCTCGCCGAGCGGGCGGGAAGGCGGCGCCTCCTCCGGGCCCTGGACCCCGCCTTCGCCCCCCGGCCCAGGCCCCTTCCCCTCCCCTACCTCCTGGCCCCCCTCCTCCTCCTTCTGGCGGCGGGAAGGCCGGAGGCCCCCCTGCCCTGGCGGGAGAACCTTACCCAAGTGGTCCTGGTGGTGGACACCAGCCACTCCATGGCCGCCGACGACGAGGCCCCGAGCCGCCTGGAGAGGGCCAAGGCTCTGGCCAAGGGTTTCCTCAGGGGCCTGGACCCCTCGGTGCGGGTAGGGCTCGTGAGCTTCGGACCCCAGGCGGTCCTGGTCCTCTCCCCCACCCGGGACCGCCACGCCCTCCTCGAGGCCCTCCAGGGCCTCAAGCCCGGGGGCACCTCCCCCTTAGGCCCCGGCCTCCTCCAGGCGAAGCGCCTCCTGAGGCCCGAGGGCCCGGAGTGGGACCTTCCCCAGGAGAAACCCCCCGCCGCCGTCCTCCTCCTTTCCGACGGGGCCGCGAACGCCGGGCAAGACCCCCTGGAGGCGGCGGCGGAGCTCGGCCGGGCGGGGCTTCCCGTCTTCGTGCGCCCCCTGGGGGACCCTCGGGGCGCGGTGAGCCGGATCGGGGAGGGGCTCTACTTCGTGCCCGCCGATCCCTCCCGCCTCCTCCGCCTGGCCCAGGTCACGGGGGGCGCCGTCCTCCAGGAGGACTTCCGCCCCCTGTACCAGGCCCTTAAGCCCCGCTACGCGTGGCGGCAAAGCCCCAAAGACCTTTCTCAAAGCCTCGTGGTGGGGGGCTTCCTCCTCCTCGCCTTCGGGGCCTACCTCACCCTCGCCCGGGAAGGGAGGTGGCCGTGAGCCTGCAAGCCCCCGAGGCCTTGAGCCTGCTCCTCCTCCTTGGCCTCCTCCTCCTCGGCCTCTACCGGAGAAGTCCCCGGGCCGTCCTCCCGCACCCCCTTCTGCCCCTCCTCCGGGAGGCGGCCCGGGAGGCCAAGGGGCCCCTGCCCTGGCTCCCCCCGGCCCTCTTCGCCCTCGGCCTCCTCCTCCTGGCCCTGGCCGCCACAAAGCCCCTCCTCCTCCTCCCGGGCCGGGTCAGCGAGAACGCGGTCATCCTGGCGGTGGACGTGAGCCGGAGCATGATGGCCACCGACCTCAAGCCCAACCGCCTCGAGGCCGCCAAGGGGGCCGCCCGCGCCTTCCTGCGAGCGGCCCCGAGGGAACTTCGGGTGGGCCTGGTGGCCTTCAGCGGCTTCGCCCAGACCGTCCACCCCCCCACCACCGACCGCAGGCGCCTCTTGGAGAGCCTGGAAAGCCTGGAGTTCGGCCGCTCCACCGCCATTGGGGAAGGGATCCTGGAGGCCCTGAGGAACCTCCGGGAGGCCGGGGGCAAGGGGGAGGTCCTCCTCCTCACCGACGGCCGCAACCGCACCGGGATAGACCCCCTCGAGGCCGCGGGGGAGGCCCAGAGGATGGGGGTTCGGGTCCACACCGTGGGGGTAGGGGTCCCGGGCTGGACCCCGGGGCCCGAAGACCCCGCCCTGGGCTTCGGCCCCTTCCCTGGGGCCTACGAGGTGGACGAGGAGCTGCTCTGGGCCATCGCCGAGCTCACGGGAGGGAAGCGGTTTCTGGTGCGCTCCGAGGAGGAGCTCGCCCGCGTCTACTTGGACCTGGCCAAGGAGGTGCGCCTGGAGGTCCGCCCCCAGGAGGCCACGGGGCTCCTGGGGACCTTGGGCGGCGCTTTGGCCCTTCTGGGGGTCGCCCTGAGGCGCTACCTTAGTCCCCTTTAAGCCCCGGCCGGGGCCCCTAGGAGCCCCCGAAGGGGTTGGGCACGGGCTCCACCGGGAAGAGCTCCCGGGGCTCCCCACCGGGCACAGGAAGCAGGCGGAAAAACTGGCCGTCCCGGAAGAGGTAGACCTGGGGCTCACAGGCCCCCTCCCCCGGTGGGGGAAGCTGGACGGGACTGCCGCCCGGCCCTGGCCCCCGCGCCATCCAGGCGGCTCCCGCCCCCAAAAGCCCTCCCAGGGCAAGGCCCAGAAGGAAGGACCGCATGCACCCACCTTAACCCCGCCCTGCCGGGAGGGAAAAGGGCGCCGGACACCCTTTGTCCCCCAGGCCACCTTCCTCGGGCGGGCCTTCCCCTAGGCTGGCCCCATGCGCGCCACGGCCTTCCTCCTCTGCCTGGGCTTCCTCCGGGCCGCCGCCCTCTCCCCCGGGGACAAGGCCCCCCTCCTCGAGGCCCAGGACAGCTACGGCCGCCCCGTGGACCTAAGGGGAAGCTACGTGGTCCTCTGGTTCTACCCCAAGGCCAAAAGCCCCGGGTGCACCGCCCAGGCCAAGCGGTATTCGGAGCTTTACCCCGAGTTCCAGAGGCTCGGGGCCAGGGTCTACGGGGTGAGCCACGACCCCGCCGCCGAACAGTGCGACTTCGTGGAGAAGCTTTCCCTAAGGGGCAGCATGATCCCCGACCCCGACGGGCGCCTTGCCCGGGCCTACGGGGTGCCGAGCCTCTTCGGCTTCTACCGCCGGGACACCGTCCTCCTCAACCCCGAAGGGCGGGTGGAGCGGATCTGGCGGAACGTGAACCCCTTCAAGGACGCGGACACCGTGCTGGCCTACCTTAAGGAAAGGAACCGCTAAAGCCGCTTCTCACGGAGGGGGCTTAAGATATAGGGCGTGTACGCCACCCGCGAGGCCCTAAGGCAGATCCTCCGCCACCCCACCGCCAGCCTCGCCACCTTCTTTACCGCCTTGGTCTCCTTCTCCCTCCTTTACTTCCTGGGCCTTCTCCTGTGGAATCTGGAAAAGGTGGTCCAAAGCCTAGAAAGGGAGCTGGAGGTGGCCGCCTTCCTCCAAAAGGGGGCCAACGTGGAGGCCCTCCTCACGGAGATCCAGGCCTGGCCCGAGGTGAGGGAGGTACGCCTCCAGACCAAGGAGGAGGCCCTGGCCCAGCTGGTCCTGGACTACCCCTACCTGGCCGAGGCCAAGGACCTGGTGGAAAACCCCCTCCCCGACACCCTGCGCCTCCGCCTCGAGGCCCCGGGGGCCGTGCGCGCCGTGGCGGAGCGCCTGAAGCGCCTTCCCGGCGTGGAGGGGGTGGAGTACGGGGGCGAGCTCACGGAGCGACTGGTGCAGGTGCTCTCGGGCAGCCGGCTGGCCATGGTCCTCCTGGTGGGCCTCCTCCTGCTCAACACCTTCTTCAGCGTCATGGGCTCCATCCGCCTTTCCGTGGAAAGCCGCAAGGAGGCCCTCTCCATCATGCTCCTGGTGGGGGCCACGCGGCGCTTCATCCAGGCCCCCTTTGTGCTGGAAGGCACCCTCCTCACCCTTAGCGCCGGCCTCCTGGCGGTGCTTGCGGGAGGGGGGCTGTACCTGGCCCTGAGCCAGGCCCTTCAGGCCCTCCTCCCCTTCCTGCCCGTGCTGGGCCCTAGGGACCTGCTCCAGACCGGACTCCTGGTCCTGTGGCTCGCCGTCCTGCTCGGGGCGAGCGGGGCCTACCTGGCCAGCCGGGCCTACCTCAAGGAGGGTTAGGGTGCGGTTCTGGATCGGGCTCTGGGTGCTCCTCTCCCTCCTGGCCCTGGGCCAGGACCTGGCCACCCAGGAAAGGCGGGTGCGAAGCCTGGAAGCGGAGGCGGCCCGGGCCCAGAGGCTGGAGCGGGAGGCCCAGGCCCGCATCCAGAGGCTGAACCAGGAACTCTCCCGCCTTTCCCAGAGGGTGCGGAACCTCCTTGGGGAAAAGGCCCGCCTCGAGGGGGAGATCGCCCGCTTGGAAGGGGAGCGGGCCGCCCTGCGCCAGGAGATCGCTCGGCTGAGAAGGGCCGTCCAGGAGACGGAGGCCCGCATCGCCGAGCTGGAGCGGGATCTGGCCGCCCTCAAGGAGCGCCTCCAGGCCCTCATGCAAAGCCTCCATCGCGAGCGGGCCGGGCGCTACCTTCCCCTTCTTCGCGCCCAGTCCTTCGCCGACCTGGCGGTCCGGGCGCGCTGGGTGGGGTATATCTCCCGGCAGGACGCCGAGCTGGTGCGCCGCTTCCAGGCCACCCTGAAGGCCCTGAACGAGGAGCGGGAGCGCCTGCGCCTCCTCCTCGCCGACCTTTCGGAAAAGGAAAAGGCCTTGGCGGCCACCCAGGCCAGGCTGGAGGAGGAGCGGAGGTACCTCCTCTCCACCCTGGACGCCCTAAGGCGGGAGGCGGAGGGCAAGAAGGCCCTCTTGCGGGACGCCCTTTCCGAGCGCGAGCGCCTGCAACGCGCCCTGTCCCAGATCCAGGCCCGGGTGCTCTCCGAAAGGCGGAGGCTTTTGGAGCTCCAAAGGCAAGAGGAGGAAAGGCGGCGCCGGGAGGCGGCCCAGAGACCCCCCCCTCAGGTGGTGGTGCCTCCTCCGCCGCTTCCGGCCACCGTGGGCCGCCTGGCCTTTCCCGTGCCCGGGGGAAGGGTGCTGGTGCCCTATGGCCAGGAGGGACCCTTCCAGGTGATCCAGGGACCCGCCCCGGGAAGCCCCGTGCAGGCGGCGGCGGAGGGGTACGTGGCGGGCATCCTCTACCTGCCCAACCTGGGCTACACCGTGATGGTGGTCCACACGGAAACCCTTTCCACCGTCTACACCAACCTGCAGGAGCCCCTCGTGGCCGAGGGGCAGCGGGTGAGCCGGGGCCAGCTTTTGGGCTACACGGGGGGCGGCCTTCTCATCCGCCCCGAGGAGTTGGAGTTCCGCGTGGCCGTGCGGGTGGGCGAGGAAACCCGCTTCGTGGACCCCTCGGCCTACTACTAAATGCCCCGCTCTGGCTTTCGCCCGAGCGGGGGCCCCAGAAAGCTTCCCCGCAACCCTACCCTGGGCATTCCCTGTTGCGGAACCAAGGTGCGGGCGCCTAGGCGGGCTCTATGAGCCCGTAGTTCCCGTCCTTGCGGCGGTAAAGCACGTTGATCTCGTCGGTCTTGGCGTTCCTGAAGACGAAGAAGTCGTGGCCCAGGGCCTCCATCTGGAAGGCGGCCTCCTCCGGGTCCATGGGCTTCATCTCAAAGCGCTTGACCCGGACGATCCTCGGGCCTTCCTCCTCCTCGGGCTTGCGCAGGGCCTCCATATCCCGCACCTCGGGGGGCGGGGGGCCCTGGTAGGAGTGGCGCTTGCCCACAAAGCGGCGCTCCTTGTAGCGCTTGAGCTGGGTCTCCAGGCGGTCCACCATGCGGTCAATGGCGGCGTAGAGGTCCTGGTCCTCCTCCTCCACCCTCAGAAGCCCCCCGGGGAGGTCCACCTGCACCTCGGCCTTGGCCTTTTTCTCCACATGGGGGCTACCCGCCAAGGAGAGGACCACCTTGGCCATGAGCTCGCCGTCCTGGTAACGGTCCAGGCGGGCGAGCTTGCGCTCCACGTACTCCCGGATGGCGTCGGTGATCTCCAGGTTGCGGCCGATGAGCTTGTAGAGGTTCATGTTCCCTCCCTTCCGCCCCGGTCAGGGCCTTCCCTTGCCCTTATGCTACCACCCTCCCCGAAGGCTTCGTCCCGCACCACCTGGCCCGCCTTCAGGACCACGACCCGGGAGGGGTAGGCCTCGAGGAGCTCCCGGCTGTGGGTGGCCACCACCACCGTGGCCCCCCGCCGGTGGGCGGCCTTGAGGATCTCCAAGACCTGGAGGGCGTTCTCCGAGTCCAGGTTGCCCGTGGGCTCGTCGGCGAGGATCACCGGGGGGTCCAGGAGGAAGGCCCGGGCCAGGGCCACCCGCTGGGCCTCCCCCACGGAGAGCTCCTCGGGAAAGGCCCGCTTCTTGTGGAAAAGCCCCACCCGGCGAAGGGCCAAGGCGATGCGCTCGGGCCACTCCCTGGCGGGCACCCCCTGCACCCTGAGGACAAAGGCCAGGTTCTCCTCCACGGTCAGGTCGGAGAGGAGGCGGTGGTCCTGGAAGACCATGCCGATGCGGCGGCGGTGAAGGGCGATCCCGTCCCCCCTCAAGGCCTTCAGGTTCTGCCCCGCGAAGTACACCGCCCCATGGGTGGGGGTAAGCCTCCGGAGGATGAGGGAGAGGAGGGTGGACTTCCCAGCCCCCGAGTGCCCCACCACGTAGACGAACTCCCCCTTCTTCACCTCCAGGCTCACGTTGTAAAGGGCTTTGGTCCGGGTCCTGGGGTACTCTAGGCTCACCCGGTGGAAGGCGATCATGCCCCCACTATAAAGCGGCCACGGTTTTCTCACGGAAAAGCGCTATAGTAAAGCTCAGTGAGGGAGAAGATGAAACGACGCGCTTGGCTCATCGCGGGGTTAGGGCTCTTGGCCGCCTTGGTGTACGCCCAGCTCCCCCGCCCTCAGGCCGAGACCCTTCTGCAAAACCCCAACGGTCAGGCCCTCCTGGAGGTCTACCAGAGGATCCAGCAGGACTACCTGGAGCCCCTGCCCAAGGAGAGGCTGAACGCCCTCCTAGAGGGGGCCATCGGGGGCATGGTGGCCGCCTTGAAGGACCCCTTCACCAGCTACTCCCCGCCCCAGCGGGCAAGCCTTCGGCAGGAGGACCTTAGGGGCGAGTTCTTTGGCATCGGGGCTACCCTCACCCCCAGCAACCCCGACGGCACCGGGGCCAAGGTGGAGGGGGTGATCAAGGGGCTGCCGGCCCAAAGGGCGGGGATCCGCGCCGGGGACGTGATCCTCGAGGTGGACGGAGAGGACGTGACCAAGCTTCCCCTCCAGGAGGTGGTGGCCCGGATCCGGGGCCGGGAGGGGACCAAGGTCACCCTCAAGATCCAGCGGGAAGGGGTGCCCGCGCCCCTGGTCTTTGAGCTCGTACGGGAAAAGGTGGAGATCCTCTCCGTCTCCACGGGGAGGATCGGGGACGTGGGCTACGTGGCCCTGGAAACCTTCGCCAACTTCAAGGTGGAGGACCAGCTCAAGCGGGCCATTGAGGGCCTGAAGGCCCAGGGCATCAAGAAGCTCATCTTTGACCTAAGGGACAACGGGGGCGGCCTCCTGGACCAGGGGTGCGCGGTGGCGAGCGCCTTCCTCAGGGAAGGGCCCATCGTCTACACCCGCACCAAGAACCTCACCCGGGTCTGGTGCGAGGCCTCCGGAAGACCCCTCTGGGAGGGGCCCATGGTGGTCCTGGTCAACGGGAACACGGCCTCGGCGAGCGAGATCGTGGCGGGGGCCCTTCAGGACTACGGCCGGGCCAAGGTCATCGGGGAGAAGACCTTCGGCAAGGGCGTGGGCCAGACCCCCTACACCCTGGCCAACGGGGGCGAGCTCACCCTGGTGACCTTTGAGTGGCTCACGCCCAAGAAGCGGGCCATCAACAAGGAGGGTCTGAAGCCCGACATTGAGGTCAAGGACACCCGCTTCCCCACCCCCTTCTCCTTCCAAGGAGCGGGGGCTCCGCCCGGAGCCGAGGTGACGGTGACCCTGAACGGGAAGACCGTGAAGGTCAAGGCGGACGCCGAGGGCAAGTTCACCTACGCCGAGCCCCAGCGGCAAAGGCCCCTCCCTGAGGAGCGGGGCCAGGCCGTGCTGGATCCAGGGAACGACGCCATTCTCAAGCGGGCCCTGGAGGAGCTGAACCGTTAGACTACCCGGGGCTCATGCCCTTGGCTTTTGCTTCAGGGCCCCCATGGGGTGGTGTCATTTCACCACTGCCCCCGGGGGAACCTCCCCCTCCACGGTCACCAGGGCGAGGGCGTCCCCCTCCTGGGCCGCCAGGATCATGCCCTGGCTCTCAATGCCCCGGAGCTTCGCGGGCTTCAGGTTCGCCACCAAGACCACCTTCTTCCCAATAAGCTCCTCGGGGCGGTACCACTTGGCGATCCCCGAGACCACGGTGCGCTCCTCGGTGCCCAAAGAAAGTCTGAGGACGAGGAGCCGGTCGGCGTTCGGGTGCCTCTCCGCCGCCACCACCTCGGCCACCCGGAGCTCTACCTTGGCGAAGTCCTCTATGCCGATGACCCCCTTAACCTCCTCCTTGGGAAAGGCCTTCCTCTCCTCCTTGGGGAAGAGGACGGGGGCCTCCTCAGGAATGGGTCCGGGTTCGGCCAGGCCCCAGCGCTCGGCTTCCTCGAGGCGCACCTCCTCCTTCAGGCCCAGGGCCCGCCTAAGCTCCTCCATCTTGCCCGGCATGGCGGGGGTGAGGAGGATGGAGGCGATCCTCAGGCCCTCCACCACCCGGTAGAGCACGGCCCGGGTCGCCCCGGGGTCCTCCCGGTGGAGCTCCCAAGGCTTCTTCTCGTTGATGTAGCGGTTCAGGGTCTTCACGTAGGCCATAGCCTCCTCCAGGGCCAGGTGGGGCTTCAGCTCCCGCACCAGGGGGCGGAGGCGCCCGGGAAGCCTCGTGCCCTCCTCCAACCCCTCTCCCGCCACGGGCTCAGGGATCCGCCCCCCGGCAAAGCGGAAGAGCATGGCCCGGGTCCTCTGCACCAGGTTCCCCAAATCGTCGGCCAGGTCGGCCTCGTACCGGGTCCTTAGGGCCTCCTCGCTCACCGGGGTGTCCTGGCCGTAGGGGATCTCCCGCAGGAGGTAGTAGCGAAGGGCGTCCCGGCCGTAGCGCTCCAGGAGGGCGAAGGGGTCCACCACGTTCCCCAGGGTCTTGGACATCTTCCGCCCGTCCGGCCCCAGGAGGAACCCCCCCACGTTCAGGTGGCGGTACATGGGGATCCCCGCCGCCTTCAGCATGGTGGGCCAGAAGACGGCGTGGGGCTTCAGGATGTCCTTGCCGATGAGGTGCCAGGCGTGGGGCCAGAAGACCCGGAACCCTTCCCCCTCGGGGTAGCCCAAGGCGGAGACGTAGTTGAGGAGAGCGTCAAACCACACATAGGTGACGTGGCTCTCGTCCCAGGGGAGGGGGATCCCCCAGGGAACTCGGGAGCGGGGCCTGGAGATGGAAAGGTCCCCGATGGGCTCGGAGAGCATGGCCAGGACCTCGTTCCTATATCCTTCAGGCCGGATGAGGTCAGGGTGGTCCTGGAGGTAATGGAGAAGCCACTCCCGGTACTTTTCCATGCGGAAAAAGTAGTTCCCCTCCTTCCGCCTCTCCACGGGCCTCCCGTGGATGGGGCAAAGCCCCTCGGAAAGCTCCTTCTCCGTGTAGAAGCGCTCGCAGGAGACGCAGTAGAGGCCTTCGTACTCCCCGTAGTAGATGTCCCCCGCCCCGTAGACCTTCCCCAGCACCTCCTGGACCACCCGCTTATGCCGCTCCTCGGTGGTGCGGATGAAGTCGTCGTAAGCAATGCCGAGCAGGTCCCAGGCCCTCTTGAAGCGCCCGGAGACCCGGTCCACGAAGGCCTTGGGGTCCTCCCCGGCGGCCTGGGCCGCCCGGTAAACCGTCTCCCCGTGCTCGTCGGTCCCGGTGAGGAAGAAGGTGCGGTAGCCGTCCAGGCGGTGGAAGCGGGCCAGGAAGTCGGCCACCACCGTGGTGTAGGCATGGCCCAGGTGGGGCTCGGCGTTGACGTAGTAGATGGGGGTAGTCACATAAAAGACCTTTTCCATGCGCCCTCCTAAAAAAAACCGGGGCACGCGCCCCGGGCGGGGAGAGGCTTCCCCGCCCTAGCCCAGGGGCATGCCCTTCACGGCCTCCATTCTACCTCAAGGGAGGAGCTCTTCCACCCCAAGGGGTCCGGCCACCAGGGCCCGGGTGGCTAGGCCCACGAAAAGCCCCGTCTCCACCACCCCGGGGATCTCCAAAAGCGCCCGGTGGAGGCCCAGGGGATCCCCGATGGGGCCGAAGCGGCAGTCGGCGATGAGGTGGCCGCTGTCGGTGAAATAGAGCTCTTCCCCGGCCATGCGGAGCTCGGGCTCGCCGCCCAAGACGGCGATGGCCTTGAGGGTGGCCCGGTGGCCGAAGGGGACCAGCTCCACGGGCACGGGCCCGCGGCCCAGGACCGGCACCTTTTTGGTGTGGTCGGCCACCACGAGGAACTCCTTGGCCGAGGCCTCCACGATCTTCTCCCAAAGCAGAGCCCCCCCCATCCCCTTGATGAGGGCGAGCCCGGGGGCGATCTCGTCGGCCCCATCAATGGCCAGGTCCACCCCTTCGGGGGGAAGGTCTACGAGGGGAATGCCCTCCTTCAGGGCAAGCTCCCGGGTGGCCTCGGAGGTGGGCACCCCCACCACCCCCCTAAGCTCCCCCTCCTTTAGGCGCCTGGCGAGCTCCAAAACGGCGTACCGGGCGGTGGAACCCGTACCCAGGCCCACCACCATCCCGTCTTGGACGTAGGCCACCGCGGCGTGGGCCGCCTCCTTCTTGTAGCTCTCCAAGGGGCGCTCCATCACCCCCCTCGCAGCGCCTCGAGGGCCTCGGCCACCTCGAGGGCGTGCCCCTCGGGGGCCACCTTCCGCCAGACCTTGGCCACCCGGCCCTCGGGGTCAATGAGGAAGGTCTGGCGCAACACCCCCTCGTACTCCTTGCCGTAAAGGGTCTTCTTCCCCCAGGCCCCGTAGGCCTGGATGACCTTCCGCTCGGGGTCGGCGAGGAGGGGGAAGTTCAGGCCGTACTTCTCGGCGAAGCGCCTATGGCTTTCCACGTCGTCCGCCGAAACCCCAAGGACCACCGCCCCCAAGGCCTTTAGGCTTCCCATGTGGTCCCGGAAGCCGCAGGCCTCCTTGGTGCAGCCGGGGGTGTCGTCCTTGGGGTAGAAGTAGAGGACCACCCACCGCCCCCGGTAGTCGGAGAGGCGGTGGACCTTTCCCTCCTGGTCGGGGAGGGCGAAGTCCGGGGCCAGCGTGCCTTCCATGTGCGGGATTATACCCCGCCTCCTCCCGGGGGGATCTACAGCTTGTAACCGAAGCGCCGAAGCAGGTCCTTGCGCCAAGCCACCTCGGCCTCGTCCTCCACCCCTAGGGGCTTGAAGCCGTCCATGACCCCGAGGATGGCCCGTCCCTCCCCCTCCTCGGCCACCACCACCTTCAGGGGGTTGGCGGTGGCGGCGAAGATCCGCACCACCTCGGGGCAGGCCTTGACGGCGTGGAGGACGTTGATGGGGTAGAAGCCCTCCCCCAAAACGATGAGGAAGGCGTGGCCCGAGGCCAGGTTCAGGAGGTTTTTCACGGCAAGCTCCACCAGGGCCTCATCGGTCCCCGAGCGGCGAATGAGGCGCTTGCCGCTGGCCTCGGAGAAGGCGAGGCCGAACCGGAGGCCGGGGACAGCCGTGACCAGCGCCTCGTGGAGGTCCTCCACCGTCTTGATGAAGTGGGCCTGGCCCAGGATGACGTTCAGGTTATCCGGCTTCTCAATAGGGATGACCTTGAGCTCCATGCCCCAATTTTATACTTCTCCCGTGCGGGTCCTGGAGGTCTTTCTCGCCTTTTTGGGGCTGGGCCTCACCTCCTTCGGCGGCCCCCTAGCCCACCTCGGGTACTTCCACCAAGCCCTGGTTCGGCGCCGGGGTTGGCTGTCCGAGGTGGCCTACGCCCAGCTCGTGGCCCTAGCCCAGGCCCTGCCCGGACCTACCAGCTCCCAGGTGGGCATGGCCCTTGGCCTCTTTCGGGCGGGACCCTTGGGCGCCTTGGCCGCCTGGTTGGGCTTTACCCTACCCTCGGCCCTCCTCCTCTACCTGGTAGGGGTAGGCCTCGAGGCCTTCTCCCCGCCCCCAGGCCTCTCCCAGGGGCTTAAGGTCCTAGCCCTGGCGGTGGTGGCCCAGGCCCTGGGACAGATGGCCCAGGGCCTCGCCCCCGATCGGCCCCGGCTGGCCATCGCCTTTCTGACCGCGGTCCTCCTCACCCTATGGCCCCAGGGGCAACTGCCCGCCCTCCTCATGGCCGGGGTCCTCGGCCTCTTCCTGCCCCTGGCACCCCCACCCCCCCCTTCCCTCCAGGCCCTCTCCTCGAGGGCGGGGGCTTTGGCCTTCCTGGTCTTCTTGGGGCTTGGGCTCCTCCTCCGCGCCCTCGCCCCCCTGGACCCCCTTTGGGCCTTCCTAGAGGCCCTTTACACCAGCGGAGCCCTGGTCTTCGGCGGAGGGCACGTGGTCTTGCCCCTGTTGAAAGAGCCCCTCGTGCCCGAATTCTTGGATGCCGGCACCTTCTTGGCGGGCTACGGAGCCGCCCAGGCGGTGCCGGGACCCCTCTTCAGCCTCGCCGCCTTTCTGGGAGCCAAAGCCCACCTTGGCCTACCTTCTCCCCTGGCCGCCCTCTTGGCCCTCCTCGCCCTCTTCCTGCCCGGGGCCCTTCTCCTTTTCGCTGCCCTCCCCTTCTGGGCCCACCTCGGGCAAATCCCGGCCCTCCGGCGGGCCCTCATGGGGGTGAACGCAGGGGTGGTGGGCCTCCTCCTCGCCGCCCTCTACGATCCCCTTTTCCTCGAGGCGGTGCGGGGGAAGGGGGACTTCGCCTTGGCCCTGGGGCTCTTCGGCCTTCTCCGGCTTGGCCTCCCCCCCTGGGCCTTGGCCCTCCTCGGGGCCACACTCGGGGCCCTCTTCCTCTGATAGCATGGGGGGCATGGATCTCCTGGAAAAGGCCGTCTCCGGGGAGCGGCTTTCCGAGGCCGAGGTGCTCGCCCTCTTTGACCTCCCCCTGCCCGAGCTGGCCGCCGCCGCCCACGAGGTCCGGCTCCAGAAGACCGACCCCGAGGTGGTCACCTTCCTCATAGACCGAAACATCAACTACACCAACGTCTGCACCGTGGCCTGTAGCTTCTGCGCCTTCTACCGCACCAGGCGGCAGCAGGACGCCTACACCCTCTCCTTTGAAGAAATGGCCAAGAAGGTGGAGGAGCTCTACCAGGTTGGGGGAAAGCGGATCCTTATGCAAGGCGGGGTCAACCCCGACCTGCCCCTGGAGTGGTACCTGGAGCTCCTCCGCTACCTCAAAGGGCGCTTTCCCGACCTGCGCATTGACGCCTTCAGCCCTGAGGAGATCCTGGGCCTAGAGCGGCTTACCGGCTTGAGGGCCGAGGTCCTTTTGGAACGCCTCAAAGAGGCGGGTTTGGATGGCCTTCCCGGAGCGGGGGCCGAGATCCTGGTGGACGAGGTGCGCCTCAAGGCTGCCCCCGCCAGGATCCGCACCGCGGATTGGTACCGGATCATGGACGCGGCCCAGGCCCTGGGCCTTTACACCCTGGCCACCATGGTGATCGGTTTTGGGGAGGGCAAAAGGGAGCGGGCCGCCCACCTCCTCGGCCTGAGGGCCCAGCAGGAGAAGGCCTTGGAGCGTTACCAAAATGGCTTTGCCGCCTTTGCCCTTTGGACGCTTCAGGTGGAGCACACCCGCCTCAAGGGGAAGGCCCCGGGGGCCACGGCCCACGAGTACCTCAAGACCCTGGCCATCGCCCGGCTTGCCTTGGACAACATCGCCCACTTCCAGGCCTCCTGGCCCACCCTGGGGTTCAAGGTGGCCCAGGCGGCCCTCTACTACGGGGCCGATGACTTCGGGAGCACCATGCTGGAGGAGAACGTGGTCTCGGCGGCGGGGGGCCACGGCCGCACCCACGCCACGGTGCGCCAGATCGTGCGCCACATCGTGGACGCGGGGTTCAGGCCCGCCGAAAGGGACCCCCTCTACCGCATCCTCCGCTATCCGGACCCCGAGGCCTTTTTGCGGGAACCTGAGCCCATAGAGCTGCCCCTGGCCTAGGCCAAAGACCCTCAGGAGGCGGCCTCCTTCAGGTAGAGGCCCTGCCGGATCTCCTCCAGGAGGGGAAGGAGGGGCTCGCCCGCCTCGAGGGCCCGCACCAAGGCGCTCCCCACCACCACCCCGTCCGCCACCGCCGCCTGCTCCGCCGTGGCCCGGCCCGAAACCCCGAAGCCCACGGCCACGGGGAGGGGGGTCTGGGCCCTAATGCGGCGCACCAGGTCCTTCACCTCCTCAGGCAACCGCTCCCTCGCCCCCGTGACCCCGGTGACGGAAACGGCGTAGACGAAGCCGGTGGCGTACCGGGCTACGGTGGTGATGCGGGCCTCGGTGGAGGTGGGGGCGAGGAGGAAGACCGTCTCCAGCCCAATCTCCTGGGCCAGGCGCACGAGGCCCGGGTCTTCGTCGGGGGGCAGGTCGGGGAGGATCACCCCCGTGGCCCCCGCCTGCTTAAATAGGCTGAAGAACCGCTCCGGCCCCCAGGCCAGGACCGGGTTCAGGTAGGTCATGAGGAAAAGGGGCTTAGGGGTGAGGGAGCGCACCTCCCGGAAAAGCTCCAAGACCCCCTGGACGCTCATCCCCTTCCTCAGGGCCATCTCGCTTGCCCGCTGGATCACGGGGCCATCCCCTAGGGGGTCGGAGTAAGGGAGGCCGATCTCCAGGAGGTCGGCGTAGGGCAAGACCGCCCGCACCGCCTCCAAAAACCCCTCCCGGCTCGGGAAGCCCGCCGTGAGGTAGGGGATGAGGGCGGCCCGGCCCTCGGCCCGGGCCTGGGCAAAGGCCTCCTTGGTGGTCACAGCTCCCCTCCCAAAAGGCGCATGGCCTCGGTCACGTCCTTGTCCCCGCGCCCCGAGAGGCCAATGACCACGATCTCGTCCTTCCCCATCTCCGGCACCACCTTGGCGGCGTGGGCGATGGCGTGGGCCGACTCCAGGGCGGGGAGGATGCCCTCGAGGCGGGCGAGGAGCTTAAACCCCTCCAGCGCCTCCTCGTCGGTGACGGCAGCGTACTCGGCGATCCCCGCGTCCGCGTAGTAGCTGTGCTCCGGCCCCACCCCCGGATAGTCCAGGCCCGCCGAGACGGAGTGGGCCGGGGTGATCTGGCCGTCGTGGTCGTAGAGAAGGTACATGTAGCTCCCGTGCAAGACCCCTCGCCGGCCTGCACCAATGCTGGCCGCGTGCCTTCCCGTGGAAAGCCCCTCCCCGGCGGCCTCCACCCCAATGAGCCGGGGGCGCTCCTCCTCGGGCAGGTAGGCGAAGGGGGCAAAGAGGCCAATGGCGTTAGACCCCCCGCCCACGCAGGCGATCAGGGCGTCGGGGTAGCGGCCGAACCGCTTTAGGCTCTCCCGCTTCACCTCCTCGCCGATCACGCTCTGGAAGTCCCGCACCATCATGGGGTACGGGTGGGGGCCCACCACCGAACCCAGGATGTAGAAGGTGGTGCGCACGTGGGTGATCCAGTCGCGGATGGCCTCGTTGGTGGCGTCCTTAAGGGTGCGGCTCCCGGAGGCCACGGGCCGGACCTCGGCCCCTAGGAGCTTCATGCGGAAGACGTTCAGGGCCTGCCGCCTCACGTCCTCCTCCCCCATGTAGACCACGCACTCCAGGCCGAAGAGGGCCGCCACCGTGGCCACGCTCACCCCGTGCTGCCCCGCCCCCGTCTCGGCGATGACGCGCCTTTTGCCCATGCGCCGGGCCAGAAGGGCCTGGCCCAGGGTGTTGTTGATCTTGTGGGCCCCGGTATGGAGGAGATCCTCCCGCTTAAGGTACACCTGGGCCCCGCCCCAGTGCTCGGAGAGCCTTCGGGCGTGGTAAAGGGGGGTGGGGCGGCCAGCGAAGTGGCTTAGGTAGTAGTGGAGTTCGGCCAAAAACTCGGGGTCCCGCTTGGCCTCCAGGTAGGCGGCCTCGAGCTCCTCCAGGGCCGGGATCAGGGTCTCCGGCACGTACCGCCCCCCGTAGGGCCCAAAGCGGCCTCGCTGATCCGGTAGGGGAAAATCCGGCAACGTAAGCATGCTCCTCTCCAAAAAGAGGCGCCAGGCGCCCCAAAAGCCTTCCTATCCTAAAGCCCCAAGCCCCGAAGGGCCAAGCCTAGGCTCGGTAGCGGCCGTGGCGCCTCTTGAAGGCAAAAGGGGTCCTGGCCCGCATGCCCTAAGGGTAGCGGGGAAAGGGCCAAGAGGCAAGTAGACTTAGGGTCATGGAGCTCATTCCCGTTCTGGACAAGGGTTTCGTGCGCCTGGTGGACCAGATGGGGGACGACCGGGCCATCGTCCAGGCGGCCCGGGTCTCCTACGGGGAGGGCACGAAGACGGTGCGGGAGGACCGGGCCCTCATTGACTACCTCATGCGTCACCGCCACACGAGCCCCTTTGAGATGGTGGAGTTCAAGTTCCACGTCAAGGCCCCCCTCTTCGTGGCGAGGCAGTGGTTCCGCCACCGCACGGCGAGCCTCAACGAGGTCTCGGGGCGCTACTCCGTCCTGAAGGAGGAGTTCTACGAGCCCGAGGCCTTTAGGAGGCAGGCGAAAAGAAACAAGCAGGGCTCGGAAGGGGTCCTGGAGGACGCGGTTAAAGCGGAGGCCCTGGCCCTGGTGAAGGAGGCGGAAAAGGGGGCCTACGCCGCCTACCAGGCCCTTCTGCAAAAGGGGGTGGCCCGGGAGATGGCGAGGATGGTCCTCCCCCTTTCCCTCTACACCGAGTTCTACTGGAAGCAGGACCTGCACAACCTTTTCCACTTCTTGAAGCTACGGCTCGCCCCCGAGGCCCAATGGGAGATCCAGGAGTACGCCAGGGCCATCGCCGCTTTGGTGAAGGAACGGGTCCCCATGGCCTGGGCTGCCTTTGAGGAGCACGTTCTCCACGGGGCCTCCCTCTCCAAAAGCGAGCTTTTGGCCCTAAGGGCCCTCCTCACCCCAGAGGTCTACGAAAAGGCCCTAAGGGCCCTCGGCCTCCCCGAGAGCCGGGTGCGGGAGGCTTTGGAGAAGGTCTTCGGCCTATAAGCGGGGACTTTCTACCGGGGCCCCGCATGGGGTGGTATAAGGGCCTCAGGCGGGGAGGCCCGCCTTCTCCCCGATGAGCCGGAAGAGCTCCTCCTCCGTGAGGGTGGGCACCCCGAGGGCCCTCGCCTTCTCCAGTTTGCTCCCCGGGTTCTCCCCCACCACCAGGTAGCTCGTCTTCCGGCTCACGGAGTCCGTCACCTTGGCCCCGAGGCGGCGTAGGAGGGCCTTCACCTCCTCCCGGGGGCGGGAAAGCTCCCCGGTGATGACGAAGGTGAGGCCCTTCAAGGCCTCTCCCCCCTTTTCCTTGGCCTCCATCTCCACCCCGGCCTCCTTGAGCCTCCGCACCAGGTCGCGGAAGGCGGGGTCCTTCAGGGTTTCCAGGATGGCCCTCGCGGTGACTTCCCCCACCTCCTCCACCTCCAAAAGCTCCTCCAGGCCCGCCTCGAGGAGGCGGTCCATGGTCTGGAACTTGGCGGCCAGGTTCCGGGCCAGGACCTCCCCCACCCCAGGAAGGCCCAGGGCGTAAAGGAGTCGCTCCAGGCCCCGGTGCTTGCTCTCCTCAATCTGGCGAAGGAGGTTTTGGGCGCTCTTCTCCCCCATCCTTTCCAGGCCCACGAGGTCCTCCCTCTTGAGGCGGTAGAGGTCGGCCACATCCCGGACCAAGCCCTTTTCCAAGAGCCTCTCAATGAGCTTCTCCCCCAAGCCTTGGATGTCCATGGCCTTGCGGGAGGCATAGTGGCGGAGGGCCTCAAAGCGCTTGGCGGGACAGAGGGGATTGGGGCAACGGTGCACCTTCCCCTCCTTGAGGAGGCGGTGGCCGCACTCCGGGCAGCGCTCGGGCCAGCGGATGGGCTTTTCCTGCCCGGTGCGGCGCTCCTTCAGAACCCGGAGCACCTCGGGGATCACCCCGCCCGCCTTGTGGACCAGGACCCAGTCCCCAATGCGAACGTCCAGCTCCTCAATGTAGCTCTCGTTGTGGAGGGTGACCCGGGAGACCTCGCTCCCCTCCAGGAAAACGGGCTCCAGGATGCCCACCGGGGTTACCCTCCCGGTCCGCCCCACCTGGAAGACCACCTGGAGGAGCCGCGTCTCCTTCTCCTCGGCGGGGAACTTGTAGGCGAGGGCGAAGCGGGGGGAGCGGGCGGTGTAGCCGAGCTCCCGCCAGAGGGCAAGCTCGTCCAGCTTGACCACCACCCCGTCCGCCTCAAAGGGAAGCTCCCGCCGCTTGGTCAACCACTTCCGGTAGATCCCCTCCACCTCCTCCACCCCCACCGCCTGCTCATAGCCGTGCTCCACGGGGAACCCCTTTTCCTTAAGCCAGAGGAGGAGCTCGTACTGCGTCCTGAGGCCGGTCTCCTCCAGGCCCAAGCCCAGGGCGTAGAAGGTGGCGCGCAGGCCCCGCCTGGCGGTGATGCGGGGGTCCTTCTGCCGCAAGGACCCCGCCGCCGCGTTCCTGGGGTTCTTGAAGATCTTCTCCCCCCGTTCCTCCAGCTCCTCGTTGAGCCGGAGGAAGGCCTCTATGGGCATGTACACCTCCCCCCGGACCTCGAGGCGGTCCGGCACCCCCTGAAGCCTCCGGGGGAGGGTGGGGAGGGTGAGCAGGTTCTGGGTCACCTCCTCCCCCACCTCCCCGTCCCCCCGGGTGGCCCCCCAAACGAGGATGCCCCCCTCGTAGTAGAGGTTCACGGAGAGCCCGTCCACCTTGTGCTCCACGGTGTAGGCGAAGGGGCCCTTCCGCCCTAGGGCCCTTTCTATCCGCTCCTCAAAGGCCCGGACCTCCTCGAGGGAGAAGGCGTTGTCCAGGGAGTACATGCGCGTGGGGTGGCGGACGGGACGGAAGGTGGCCTCCAGGGGCCTGGCCCCGACCTGAAGCGTGGGGGAGTCGGGGCTTTTGAGCTCGGGAAGGCGCTCCTCAAGCTCCTTAAGCTCCCTCAAGAGCCGGTCGTACTCGGCGTCGGAGATCTCGGGGTCGGCCAGCACGTAGTAGCGGTAGTTGTGGTACCGGATCAGGTCTCTAAGCTCGTTCACCCGCCTGCGGGCTTCCTCGAGGGTCATGCCTTGAGTTTAGCGGCACCGGGTATAATAGACCCCGGCGAAGAGCCTTTGGAGGTGAGCATGAAACGTGCTTTGGTGCTTATCGCAACGCTAGCCCTGGGTCTGGGCCTGGCCCAGGTGCGGGTGGGGATCGCCTTTGACGCGGGAGGCAAGTTTGACCGCTCCTTCAACCAGTCCGCCTGGGAAGGGGCGCAGAAGGCGGCCAAGGACTTCGGGGTCAAGCTCTTTGACTTTGAGCCCGCCGACCCCTCCCAGGTGGGGCAGGGCATCCGCACCTTCGCCGAGGAGGGGTTTGACCTGGTGATCGGGGTGGGCTTCGCCAACGAGCCCGCCATCACCGCCACGGCCAAGGAGTTCCCCAAGGTGAACTTCGCCGTCATTGACGCCGTACCCGGGGAGGGGAAGCTCCCCAATGCCGTGGGCCTGGTCTTCCGCGAGCACGAGGGGAGCTTCCTGGTGGGGTACATCGCCGGCAAGATGACCCGCACCGGCGTGGTGGGCTTCATCGGGGGCATGGACATCCCCCTCATTCACAAGTTTGAGGCGGGCTTCCGCGCCGGGGCGGAGTACGCCTTCAAGGAGGACAGGATCCAGGGCAAGGTCCTGGTGGGCTATGTGGGCAACACCCCCGCCGCCTGGAACGACCCGGCCAAGGCCAAGGAGATCGCCGCCAGTCAGGTGCGCCAGGGAGCGGACATCATCTACGCCGCAGCGGGCGGCTCGGGCCTGGGGCTCATTGACTACGTGGAGCAGGCCAAGTGCCTCAAGGAGGGCGGCAACATCCGGTTCGTGCGCAAGGCCGACCCCTACGCCAAGGTGCCCAAATACGCCGACTACACCAAGGCTTGCGGCACCGACGGCACCAAGGCCACCCCCCTCTTCTTCATCGGGGTGGACGCCAACCAGAACTACCTGGGGGACACCGACAACAACCCCGCCACCCTGAACCACGGCCTCACCTCCATGATGAAGCGGGTGGACGTGGCCACCTACGAGGTCATCAAGAGCGTGGTGCAGAAGGCCTTCAAGGGCGGGGTCAGGGAGTTCGGCCTCGCCAACAACGGCGTGGGCTACGCCCTGGACGCGTACAACAAGGCCCTGATCCCCGCCAGCGTGGTGACCAAGCTGGAGGTCCTGAAGCAGCAGATCATCAAGGGCCAGATCAAGGTGCCGGAGAGCCGCTAGGCCTTGGATCCCGGCGGGCCGGGGGCCAGCCCCCGGCCTTTTTGTATACTCCGGCCGTGGCGAAGGCCCTGGTCCTCAAAGGCATCACCAAGCGCTTCCCTCTGGTCCTGGCCAACGACCATATCAGCCTGGACCTGGACTGGGGGGAGGTTTTGGCGTTGGTGGGCGAGAACGGAGCGGGCAAGTCCACCCTCATGAAGATCGTCTACGGCCTCCAGCCACCGGACGAGGGGGAGATGTGGGTGGACGGGAAGCCCTACCGGCCCAAAACCCCCTTGGACGCCATAAGGGCAGGGATCGGTATGGTCCACCAGCACTTCATGCTGGTGGAGCCCTTTACGGTGCTGGAGAACCTGGTGCTGGGGCTGGAGCCGGGAACCCCCTTCCGCCTGGACCTGGAAAGCGCGCGAAAGAGGGCCCAAAGCCTCATGGAAGCCCTGGGCTTTGAAGTCCCCTTGGACGCGCGCGTGGAGGACCTCCCCGTGGGCCTCCAACAGCGGGTGGAGATCCTCAAGGCCCTCTACCGGGAGGCCAGGATCCTCATCCTGGACGAGCCTACCGCCGTCCTCACCCCGAGGGAGGCAGAGGAGCTTTTCCGCTTCCTCAGGGCCTACGTGGCCCGAGGGAATGCCGCCATCTTCATCAGCCACAAGCTGAAGGAGGTTCTGGAGGTCTCGGACCGGGTCACCGTGATCCGGGACGGGAAGGTGGTGGGCACGGTCAGGACCCGGGAAACCTCCCTGGAGGCCATGGCCCGGATGATGGTGGGCCGGGAGGTGGTGCTCCGGGTGGAAAAGGCCCCGGCGAGGCCGGGGGAGGTGGTCTTGAAGGTGGAGGACCTCGAGGCCCCGCCCCGCCTCAAGGGGGTGAGCTTCCAGGTGAGGGCCGGGGAGATCGTGGGCATCGCCGGGGTGGAAGGGAACGGCCAAACCGAGCTGGTGGAGGCCCTGGCGGGCCTGCGCCCTTACCGGGGGGCGGTGCGCCTCCTGGGCCACCCGCTGCCCCCAAGGGCCCGGGGGGTCAGGGACCTGGGGGTGAGCCACATCCCCGAAGACCGCCTGTCCCGGGGCCTGGTCCTGGACTTTTCCGTCAAGGAGAACGCCATCCTGGGCGACCAACACCGCCCCCCCTTCCGGGGGTTTCTGGGCTTCCTGGAAGACGGGGCGATGGAGGCCAGGGCCCAGGCCCTGGTGGAGGCGTTTGACGTGCGCCCCCGCTCCACGGCGCTTCCCGCGCGGCGCTTCTCCGGGGGAAACCAGCAAAAGATCGTGGTGGGACGGGAGCTCCTAAGGGGCCCCCGGCTCCTCATCGCCGCCCAGCCCACCCGGGGCGTGGACGTGGGGGCCATAGAGTTCATCCACCAGCGCCTGGTGGAGGCCAGGGACCGGGGCTTGGCGGTGCTTCTGGTCTCCGCAGACCTGGCCGAGGTCCTTTCCCTTTCCGACCGCATCCTGGTCATGCAGGGAGGGCGGATCGCAGGCGAGGTGACCCCCGAGGAGGCCACGGAGGAGCGCCTGGGCCTCCTCATGGCCGGGGTCACTCCCTGAACTCCCCCGAGACCCGGGCCAGGACCACCACCTCCCCGGTCTTCAGGGCGTAGCGCACCCGCTCCCCTCGGACAAAACCCTTCTCGTCACGGCTCTCCACGCCGCCATACAGGTAGGCGTACCCCTCCTTCTCGGCGAGGAGGGCCCTCTCCGCCTTGGTGACGCGACCCCCTTGGGCGAGCTCCACCCCCCCCAAGAGCCAGAGGCGGTCCTCGTCCAGGAGGTAGCGGAGGCTTCCCGCCCTACCCTTAAGGGGCTTTTCCCCCTCCCTCTGGACCTCGAGGGGCCCCTCCAGGAAGGCCTCCCCCGTGTCGTTCAGGTAGCGGAGGCGGCTCCCCTTCACCCGTACCGCCCCCTGGGCCACCCATACCTCCCCCGGCTTAGGGTCCAGAAGGAGGCGGCCTTCCCCCTCCAGAAACCGGGCCTCCCCCCCGGAGAGGAAAAGCTCCTCCCGCCCGCCCCGCTCCACCACCGCCAAGGGCCCCCGGGCCTCCACCTCCTCCCCGAGGCGCACCCCCACCCCCTTGGGGTCAAAGAGCACCAGGCGCAGGTACCGCTCCGCCCGCCCCTCCCCCGCCCGCCTCAGGCGCATCAGGTAGGGCAAGCCCTCCCGCTCCAAGTCCCGGTTGAAGGCGGCCTCCACCCGCTCCCCCGGCCTCAGGCCCTCCTCCACGGCGCTCTCCTCGTTGCGGAAGAAGGCCCTCTCCCCCACCTGCACCCGCGCCTCCGTAAGCTCCCGGAGTTCCCCCACAAAGAGGTCCCCGTAGTCCGCGTAGAAGAGGGTCCCCTCCTCCCCGCTCACCCAGGCCACCACCTTCTTGTCCTTGCGGACCAGCTCCACTTGGGGACGGTACACCTCCTGGGCCAGCCCGAACACCAGCCCCACGAGGAGTCCGAGAAGGCAGGCGCGGCCGGGGAGCACGGCCTTAGGCCCTCACCTTTCCCCAAGCTTACGGAAGTCCTCCAGGGGGAGGCGGAAGGCCTTGCCGTACACCCGCACCTGGTGGCGGTTCACGTTGTGGAGAAGGGTGGAGCCGGAAAGCCGGAAGCCCTCCTTCTTGTTCTCGCTCACCGCAGGCCTACCCAAGACGATGGCCTCCCCGGTGGTGTCGTCGTAGTAGAGGCTCTCCCCGGTGGTCACCAGGTCCCCATCCTGGAGCCGCACGCCCCCGGTGGCGACGAGCCGCTTGGGACCGGTGAGGCTCCGCACCTCCTTGGCCAGGATCCTGAGGTCCCCCTCCTTGCGCTTGCGGGTGAGGACCACCTCCTTGGGGTCGGTAAAGACGGCAAGGCCACGCTCCTCCTCGTAGTACACGAAGCCCGCCCGGCCCTCCTGGTTGCCGCTCTTGAGGAGGGCGTTTTCGCTGGTGGAGGTGTCCGTATCCACTTGGAAGGTCATCCGGCTGGCCTCCACCTCCACGGGATCCTCCCCGGGCTTGGGCTCCTGGCGCATCCTGGCCGGGCCCAGAAGCTCCCCTTCCCCGGTCCTTTCCTGGTAGACCAGGATGGGCCCCCTGGCCTCCACGCGTCCCCTCTTCACCACCACCCCTCCCTCAAACCGGGCCTCCCGCTCCCCCTCCGCCTCCTGCATGGTCTTGCCCTTAGGCGCGGTGAGGGTGGCCCTCGGGGCCTCGATGAGGAGGTCCTTCACCCGGCCCTTGACCCCACCCTCAAAGGTCCAGGGACCAAAGCGCAGGTCCCCGGAGAGCCGACCGCCCTCCACCTGGATCACCCGGACGCCCGTGGCCGCCAAGGCCAGGCCTAAAAGCCAGATCCAGCCCAGTTTTCTCATGCGCTGCCTCCTTCCACGGTGCAGGGGCCAAAGCTTCCTCCTGCGGGGAACTCAAAGCGGGGGCTTCCCGCCTCCATCGTCTGGAGGCCGAAGTCCGAGCGGAAATCCCGGGCCTCGCCCCGGAGGTTGGGGGCCTCTACCCGCACCCAAGGGGCGAGAAAGCCCTCCTTCTGCCGGATGAGCACCTCCCCCTTCCCGGGGGCGGAAAGCTCCAGGCGGTAGCACCCCTTGAGGATCTCCACGCGGGCGTAGGGAGCCCGGAGGTTGTCCCCCGGCTCCACCACCACCTCGGGGGCGAAAAGGCGCAGGTCCAGCCGCCCCTCCACGTACCGGGCGCCGGAAAGCCCCCCGCGGATGCGGAAAACCCCCCCCTCCTCCACCATCGCCTCCGCCCGAAACCGCCACACCACCCCCTCCTCCTCGGGGAAAAGGGTGAACTCCACCCCCTCCAGCCTCACCGGAGGCCCCTCTTTCGCTCCCCTAGGGGGGCGAAAGAGGAAGAGGAGGGGAAGGAAGAGGGCAAGGAGGAAAGGCCAGAGGCGCCTCACGCCCTTCACCTTAGCCCAAGCTCCTTGAGAAGGATGACGCCTAGCCCAAAACATCCCGGGGGTTGCCCCGCACCCGAAGGTTCACCCAGGTCTTGCGCAGGCGCAAAAGGACCTTCAAGGGGCGGTAAAGGGGGGAGAGGGGGAGGGCGTAGGCGGGAAACCAGACCCTCCTCCCCCCAAACCCCTCCTTGAAGCGAAAGATCCCCTGCGCGTGGCTCCCTTCGGGGTTCCTCGGCACCCCCCAAAGGTCGTAGATCCGGTAGCCCCGGGCCATCCCGTGGCGGATGGCGGCGAGGTGCATCCCCATGGGGGCCTTGGCCTCGGGGTGGGCGCGGCTGCTCCCCCCATAGAGGTAGTCCACCTTCCCGGCAAAGGCCACGAAGAGCCCCGCCGCCAGGGCCTCCCCCTCCTTCCGGGCCAGGGCGAGGAAGGCCTCGCCCCAGGGCTGGTTCATCTCCCGAAGGACCGCCCGGTAGTAGGCCTCGGCGTGCTGCAGGAGCCTGGCCCGGCGGTTGGTCTCCTCAAAGAGGCGGAAGAACTCGGGAAAGGCCTCCTCCCCGGCGATGGCGAGCTCCACCCGCTTCAGGGCCAGGCGGGCGTTCCTGCGGTGCATCTCCTTCATGCCCCGGAGGAGGGCCTCCTCCCCTTGGGTGAGGTCCAGCCAGAGGGAGAAGGCCGGCTGTACCGGCTCCTCCGGGTAAAGCCCGGGGAAGGCCGGTGGAGGCTCCTCGAGGGCGAGGCCCGCCTCGGGCTCCAGAACCAGGTGGGTGCCCCGCACCCCCTGGGCCAGGGCCCGGGCCACCCGGGGAAGGTCCTGAAGGCGGGAAAGGGCGGGGCCTCGAGGGGCGTAGGCCAGGCCAAGCCCCCCGGGAAGGGGGCGAAGGAGGACCTGGGCCGCCCCCAAGGGCCTTTCCCCCTCGTAGACCGCAAGCCGCCTGGGCTCCCAGCCGGAAAGGCGCTTGACCTCGCCCCATCCCCAGGACTGCAGGGCGCTGGTGATGGGAAAGCCCGCCACCAGGCGGTTCCAGGCTTCGGGGTCGGTGATCTCTCGGAGCTCTGGCACCCCTCAAGCGTACAGAAGGGAGGCCAGCTCTTCCACCAGCCCATTCCCCTCCAGGGGAAGGCGCCCGGCCTTCAGGTACGCCTTCACCGCCTCGGCGAAGCGGGGGTCCTGAACCCGGGAGGCCCGCACCTCTATGGGAAGGAGGGGCCAGCCGTAGGCCAGGTGGCCGAGGAGGTCGTAAAGGTCGTAGTTCCCGGGGAGGAGGCGCCTTAAGAAGGCCTCGGTCCACCCCTTGGCCGTGAGGTTGTGGAGCAGGGCTCTGCGGCTCTGGGTCCTCCGCCAAAGGGCCTTGAAACGCGCCTCCTCGGGGAGGGCCTGGGCCAGGCGGACCCGCACCTCCTCGAGGGAGGCCGCCCGCTCCCCGCCCGGAAGGAGGAAGCCCTCCCGGGAAAGAAGGCCTTCCACCGCCTGCCTGAGCCTGCGTCCGGTAACGGGCTTTTCCAGGAAGAGGTCCGCCCCTAAAGCCTTCCCCACCTCCCCGAGTTCCCGCCCCCCGCCCGTGAAGAGGATCACGGGCACCTTGGCCAGCCGCCGCACGGCCCGGATGCGGCCCAGAAGGGTAAGGCCGTCCATCCCGGGCATAACCACGTCCAGAACAATAAGGTCGGGGGTTTCCTTTCGCAGGTATTCCAGGGCCTCCCTGGCGGTCTCCGCCTGGACCACCTGGTGGCCGTCGCCGGAAAGGACCACCTCCAGGAGGTAACGAAGGCTGGGATCGTCGTCCACTACGAGGATCCGGGCCACCTCCCTATCCTAAACCCCAGGCCCTTAGCGTACCATGAATGGGTATGAGGATCGCCTTTCAGGGAACCGAGGGGGCCTACAGCGAGGAGGCCCTGCTCAAGACCTTTCCCGGGGCCACGCCCCTAGGGTTCCCCACCTTCCATCAGGTCTTTGAGGCGGTGGAGTCGGGAGAGGCCGAGCTGGGGGTGGTGCCCGTGGAGAACACCACCGCCGGCAGCATCAACCAGACCTACGACCTCCTCCTGGAAAGCGACCTCCACGTGGTAGGCGAGATCGTCCACCGGGTGGAGCACTGCCTCCTCGCCCCCGAAGGTACCGAGCTCACCGAGCTCAAGGCGGTGAAGAGCCATCCCCAGGCCCTGGCCCAGTGCGACGGGTTCCTGGCCCGCCTACGCCTCGCCCCGATCCCCGTCTACGACACGGCGGGGGCGGCCCGGGCCCTGGCAGAAAACCCTGAGCCCGGGGTAGGGGCCATCGCCTCGAGGCGGGCCGCGGAGCTCTACGGGCTTAGGGTGCTGGCGGAGAACATTGAGGACTATCCCCACAACTACACCCGCTTCTTCGTGATCGGGCGGGAAGAGGCCCCAAAGGGGGAAGGCCCCTACAAGACCAGCATCGTCTTCGCCGTAAGGCACCGCCCCGGGGGCCTTCTGGAGGCTCTACAGGTCTTTGCCGAAGCCGGGGTGAACCTCACCAAGCTGGAGTCCAGGCCCAGGCGGGACAGGCCCTTCAGCTACCTCTTTTACCTGGACCTCGAGGGCCATCTGGAAGAGCCGGGGCCCGCCCAGGCCCTTTTGGGGCTCCTACGGCGGGCGGCCTTTCTCAAGGTCTTAGGCTCCTACCCCGCCTACCGGAACGGCGCTTAAGGGAAGGTTCAGCCGGAGCGCACGTCCACCACCCGCTCCCCCGCGGCCTTGAGCCTTTCCGGTACCCCCGCCACGTCCTCCCCCACCACCCGCATCACCAGGCGCTGGTAGCCCGGAAGGTGGGCCGCGGTGGCGATGGAAACGATGTTGGCTGGGGGCACGGCCCGGGCCATCTGGGCCAAGGCCCCGGGCACATCGGGAATGTCCACGGTGATGCGCAGGCCCCCAAGCCTCAAGCCCAGGGCTTCAATAAAGGCCCGAAGGACGTCGGTGACGGTGATGATGCCCACAAGCCTTTCCCCCTCCATCACCGGGAGGCCCCCGATCTTCTTCTCCTCCATGAGGAGGGCGGCCTTTTCCAGGGGCTCGTCGGCCGCGATGGTGATCACCGGTTTGGCCATCACCTCCTCCACGGGGAGCTTGGAGAGCAGGTAGTTCATCTCCCAGACGGAAAGGGTGGTGGCCTTGGAGGGCATGGCGTCCTTGAGGTCCTTGTCCGTCACCAGGCCCACGAGCTTCCCGTCCCTCATCACGGGGAGGCGACGGAAGCCCCTCTGCCGAAGCAGGTGGATGGCCTCCAACACCGGGGTGTCGGGGGTGACGGTAAGGGGGTCCCGCGTCATCCAGTCCCTGACCAGCATGGTCCACCTCCAAGCTGCAGTCTATCCCGGGCGGAGGGGGAAGAATGTCCCAAGGCCCAGCCCCATAGGCCGGGCCCCGGCTTGCCCACGTCCCTTAGCGCAGGTTAACCCCGATCACCGTGCGGCCGAACCGCCCGCCGCCAAAGGCGTAGAAGTACTCCCCGTCCAGGAAGAGGCCGGTGCGGGGGTCCAGCAGGAACTCCACCCCCAGGGAAAGCCCGAGGCCCACCTCGGGGTTGCTGCCGCCGGGGATCCACACCCCAAGGCCCCCGCCGAAGTAGGGGCGGATGCCCCTGAGGTCGCGGTCCACCTGCCCCAGGTCGGGCTTGAAAAGGAAGTCCCCCGCCACCAGGAAGGAGGGCCCGGAGGGGAAGAGGTCCCCGTAGACCCGGAGGGCGGTGTTCCGCTCCAGGGGCGCCTCGAGGCCGAGCCCGAGGCCCGCAGGGGGAAGGGAGAGGCGGAAGGAAACCGCCCGCTCAGCCCAAGCTCCTGTTCCCAAGGCCAAAAGCGCGAGAAGGAAGAAGGCTTTCCTCATACCGTCACCTCCCGGGGGCTAGGGTACCCCAGCCCAGGCCAACAGGGAAGAGGGGATTTTCTCACGCGCCCTTCACCCAAGGCCGGTAGGCTCTTTCCCATGAAGCGCTTTTCCCCGGCCCTCCTTCTTCTGGCCCTGGGCGCCCTCCTTACCCCCATGCTGGCCCAGAACAAAAACGTGGCCAGCCGCGTGGGCTTCGTGGACGCCGATGCCCTGGTCCAGGCCCACCCCGACTACAAGAAGGTGCAGGAGCTCCAGGCCCAGGCCCGCAAGGAGCTCGCCCCCCTCGAGGAGAAGCTCAAGCCCCTGGACCAGAAGGTGCGCTCCGGACAGGCCACCGCCAAGGAGCGCCAGGATTACGAGGCCCTGATGAAGACCTATCAGGACACCCTCAAGCGCTGGCAGGAACGGCAGAACCCGGTGCTCAAGCCCATCCTGGAGGAGGTGGACCAGGCCATCGCCAAGGTGGCCAAGGCCCAGGGCTTCGCCGTGGTCATGAGCCGGCAGGTGGCGGCCCAGTCGGGCCTGGTGGTCTACGCCGACGAGGAAACCGACCTCACCCAGGCGGTCATCCGGGAGCTGAAGCGCTAAGCCCCGATGAGCAAGGCCCCGGAAGCGCCGGGGCCCTTTCCTCCTCTTCCCCCCGCTTTATATAATGCCTCCGATGGCTAAGCGGAAGCCCGCGAAGCCCACGCGCAACCGCGACCTCGAGGCCCTCTCTGCCCTGGCGGGAGGGGCGGGCTTTTTCCTCCTCTCCCCCCTCCTCCTTCCCACCGCCGCCCTGGGGGAGTTCTTAGAGGAGCACTTCTACCGCTTCCTGGGGCTTCCCGCTTACCTGGTGCCCTTCGGCCTCTTCCTCCTGGCCTACGCGCTATACCGCCACCATCCCCTTAAGCCCCTCCTCCGGCACCTCCTCCACGCCCACCTCCTGGCCTTCGCCCTCACTCCCCTCCTCGGCCCCCTCTCGGGAAGGCTGGGGGAGGGCTGGAGGCGGGCCCTCGAGGCCCAGGCGGGGGCCCTCGGCCTCCTCTTCCCCGCCCTCCTCGCCTCCTTGGTCCTGGACCTCTGGCGGGGAAGGCCCCCCTTCCACCTGCTCCTCGGCCTGCTGCGCCTCGGGGTGGAAGGGGTACGCCGGGGGCGCTACGGGGTGAAGACCCTCCTCCTCAAGGCCCAAATCGCCCGCCTGGCCCGCCTCTACCCCGAACACACCGCCCTCAAGGCCCTGGGCGAAAGCCTCTCCCCCGAGGAGCTCCCCGAGGTGGAGCAGGCCCTTAGGGCCTTCCTGGCCGAGCGGGCCAAGGAGCTGGAAAAGCGGCTGGGGGAGGAGCAACGCCCGCTAGAGCCCAGGCTCCAGGCCCTCCTCCAGGGCCTGAAAACCCCCGTGGCCGGAACAGGCCCCTTGCGGGACGCCCTGGAGGAGAGGCGGGCCGCCCTGCTCCTCGAGGCCCAGGCCCTCCGGGCCAGGCTCAAAGCCCTCTCCGCCCTTCCCCGGGTGTCCCCGAGCCTCCGGGGCCTCCTCCGGGGAAAGAGGCTCCTGGAGGAAAGAAGGGCCCGCTGGGAGGAGGCCTCCGGCCTGCTCATGGACCTGGAGGAGCGCTTTGGGGAGCTTTCCCGCTGGCTGGCCTTTCTCGCCGCCCACCCCGAGGCAGAGAAGGAGGCCCTCAAGGCCCTCCTCACGGGAAGCCCGCCCCCCAAGGAGGCCCCACCCCCAGCCCCGGAACCCGAGCCCTTTGACCTGGACTTGGTCTTCCCCGAGCCCGTTCGGGAGGAAAGGCCCCAGGAGAAGACCCCGCCCGCCCCCGCCGCCCTCGCCCTCCCTCCCCCTGACCTCCTGGACCCGCCCGAGCCCAAGGGGACGAGCCGGGCCCTGGAGGAAGAGGCGGAGCGCCTGAAGCGGGCCATCGGGGAAACCCTAAGGCAGTTCGGGGTCCAGGCCGAGGTGGTGGGCCACGCCCGGGGGCCCTCGGTGACCCGCTACGAGCTCCTCCCCGCCCCGGGGGAGAAAATCAGCCGCATCCAGAGCCTTCAGAACGACCTGGCCCGGGCCCTGGCGGTGGGGGCGGTACGCATAGAGGCTCCCATCCCCGGGAAGCACACCGTGGGCCTCGAGGTGCCGAACCCCAAGCGCGAGGTGGTGCGCCTCTCCGAGGCCATCCTCTCCCCCGCCTTCCAGCACGCCAAGGGCCTCCTCCCCCTGGTCCTGGGCAAGAGCATAGAGGGGGAGATCTGGGTGCGGGACCTCGCCCGAATGCCCCACCTCCTCATCGCTGGCTCCACGGGAAGCGGCAAGAGCGTGGCCATCAACGCCCTCATCGCAAGCCTCCTCTACCGGCACCTCCCCACCTCCTTGCGCCTCCTCCTCATTGACCCAAAGATGGTGGAACTCACCCCCTACGAGGGGATCCCCCACCTGGTGCGCCCCGTGGTGACGAGCCCAGAGGAGGCCGCCGGTGTGCTCCAAGGGGCCGTGGCCCACATGGAAAGGCGCTACCGGATGATGAGCGGGGTGGGGGCGAGGAACCTGGAGCAGTACAACGCCAAGGTGGGCCCCGAGGAGGCCCTCCCCTACCTGGTCATCGTGGTGGACGAGCTGGCCGACCTCATGATGACCGCCCCCAAGGAGGTGGAGGCGGCCATCCTGCGCCTCGCCCAGATGGCCCGGGCCACGGGGATGCACCTCATCCTCGCCACCCAGCGCCCCAGCGTGGACATCCTCACCTCCCTCATCAAGGTGAACATCCCCGCCCGGCTGGCCTTCGCCGTCTCCAGCGGCTTTGATTCCCGCACCATCCTGGACACCCAAGGGGCGGAGAAGCTCATCGGCCAGGGGGACGCCCTCTTCCACCAGCCGGGCCTCCCCAAGCCCGTGCGCCTCCAGGTGCCCTACATTTCCGAAGAGGAGGTGGCCCGCCTGGCCGGCTTCCTCCGGGGGCAAAGCCACGAGGACCGCTTCGCCGAGGCCTACGCCAGCGACTTTGAGCCCCCCAGGCTCCCGGAGGGAGGGGGCGTGGGCGAGGTGGACTTCTCCGACCCCCTCCTGAAGAAGGCGGCGGAGATCGTGGTGGAGGAGGGCTACGGCTCGGTGAGCCGCCTGCAGCGGCGGCTTTCTGTGGGCCACGCCCGCGCCGGCAAGCTCATGGACGCCCTCGAGGCCATGGGCATCGTGGGGCCGGCCCGGGGGTCCAAGCCCCGGGAGGTCCTCATCACCAAGGAGCAGCTCAAGGACTTCTTCGGCTGATGTGCTAACATGGGCCCTCGTGGAAACGGTGCCGGGCGGGCGCTGGGTGGCGGAGATCTACGGCTGCGACCTGGACGTGCTGGAGAACCCCAAAATGGTGGAGGCCGCCCTTCTGGACGCGGTGATGCGTCTGGGCGCCCCTAGGGAATCGGCCCAGTCCGTGGTCTACAAGTTCCACCCCCAGGGGCTTTCGGCGGCGGTGGTGAGCCCCGTGGCCGCGGTGATGATCCACACCTGGCCTGAGGACGGCGCCTCGGCCACCCTGGACCTCTACTTCTACCGGGACGGGGTGGACCCGGAGGAGGTCCTGAAGGGGCTCTCTCGGGCCTTTGGGGCCAAGGAGGAGTCCGCCTTCCGCTACTGGCGGGGCACGGAGCACGCCATCAAGCGCCGCGCCTTCGGCGCGCAAAAGGAGGGTTAGCCATGGACTACGGCATGTACTTCTTTGAGCACATCACCCCTTTTGAAACCATGGTGCGCCGCATGGAGCGGGTCATCGCCTCGGGGCGCACCCGCTACCAGGACTATTTCCTCTTTGAGACCAAGGGCTTTGGCAAGGTTCTGGTCTTGGACAAGGACGTGCAGAGCACGGAGCGGGACGAGTACATCTACCACGAGACCCTGGTCCACCCCGCCATGCTCGCCCACCCCGAGCCCAAGGCGGTGCTCGTGGTGGGGGGCGGGGAAGGGGCTACCCTGAGGGAGGTCCTCAAGCACCCCACGGTGGAAAAGGCGGTCATGGTGGACATCGACGGGGAGCTCGTGGAGGTGGCCAAGGCCCACATGCCCGAGTGGCACCAGGGGGCCTTTGAGGACCCCCGCACCGTCTTGGTCATCGAGGACGCCCGGGCCTACCTGGAGCGGAACCCGGACACCTACGACGTGATCCTCATTGACCTCACCGACCCCGTGGGGGAGGAGAACCCGGCCAGGCTGCTCTACACCGTGGAGTTCTACCGCCTGGTGAAGAGCCGGCTGAACCCAGGCGGGGTCATGGGGATGCAGGCGGGGATGATCATGCTCACCCACCACCGGATCCACCCCGTGGTCCACCGGACGGTGCGGGAGGCCTTCCGCTATGTGCGGAGCTATAAAAACCACATCCCGGGCTTCTTCTTGAACTTCGGCTTCCTCCTGGCCTCCGACGCCTTTGACCCCGCAGCCTTCTCGGAAGGGGTCATGGAGGCCCGGATCCGCGAGCGGGGCCTCCCCTTGCGCCACCTTTCCGCCCCCTACCTCGAGGCCATGTTCGTCCTCCCCAAGGACCTGGAGGAGGCCATCGCCCAGGAAACCTTGGTCTCCACCGATCAAAACCCCTTTTACGTCACCCCTGAGGGGGAGGCCCGGCAGGCTCCCCTCCCGGGCTAAGGCTTCTCAGGCAGGGGCGTGGTACAGTGAGCCCATGCCGCGCGTCATCGTGGCCGTAGTGATGGTGCTCGCCCTGGTGGGCCTGGGCTGGATCTTCCTCGGTCCCAAAGGAAAAGCCGGCCTGGACCCCGCCCGGGGAGCCCGGTTCGCCTTGGGCCGGGAGGACGCCCCCCTCGTGGTGGTGGACTTCTCCAACTACCTCTGCCCCCACTGCCAGAACCACGCCCTAAACGTTCTTCCCCGGCTCAAGGCCGAGTACATAGACACGGGCAAGGTGCGCTACCTCTTTCGGGACTTCCCCTTCCCCGGCCAGGCGAACGTGATCCGGGCGAGCGAGGCCGCCGCCTGCGCCGCCGAAGAGGGCCGGTACTACGAGTACCACGAGGTCCTCTTCCGGGCGGCGGCGAGCTGGGGCGGCCTGGAGGGCCCCTCCCTGGACCGGTACCTCACCGACCTGGCCGGCCAGCTGGGGCTGAACCCAAAGGCCTTCGCGGAATGCCTAGCCTCGGGGCGGCACCGCGAAGAGGTCCTGGCCGACCAGAAGCTCGCCACCGACCTGGGCCTTACGGGCACCCCCACCTTCTTCATCGCGGGGGAGAAGCGCACGGGCTTCTTGCCCTACGAGGAGTGGAAGGCCCTCTTGGACAAGGCCTTGGCTGAGAAAAAGTAGGCAGGTCGGGCTTGGGGCAGGGGGTAGGCTTCCCCTGCCCCCTTTGCTACCCTTGGGGCATGGAAGCCCTCTGGGTGGGCGCGACCTTCGCCCTGGGCCTTCTCGCAAGCCGCCTGGGTTTCCCGCCCCTGGTGGGCTACCTGGGGGCAGGGTTTGCCCTCCACGCCCTGGGCTTCCGGGAGACGCCCTTCCTGCGCCAGGCGGCGGAGGTGGGGGTTCTCCTCCTCCTCTTCAGCGTGGGGGTAAAGCTCAGGCTCAAGGATCTCCTCGAGGCCCGGGCCCTGGGAGCAGGAAGCCTCCTCCTCGTCCTCTTCAGCCTCCTGGCCTTTCCTTGGGTGAAAACCCTTCCCCTGGCCCTAGCCCTGGGCTTCTCCAGCACGGTGCTGGTGGCCAAGATCCTGGAGGACAAGAGGGAGCTCACCACCTACCACGGGAGGCTTTCCATCGGCATCCTGGTCCTGCAGGACCTGGTGGCCGTGGGCCTCCTCGCCCTTTACGGGGCCCACGGCCCAAGCCCCTGGGCAGCCCTCCTCCTCTTCCTGCCCCTTTTGCGCCGGGGAACGGCTTGGCTCCTAGAGCGAAGCGGGCATGAGGAGCTTTTGGTCCTCTTCGGTCTCGGGCTCGCCCTCCTAGGCGGGGAAAGCTTCCGTTGGCTTGGGCTTCCCCCCGAGCTCGGGGCCCTGGTGGCGGGGGCCCTCCTTTCCGGCCACCCCAAGGGCACGGAGATGGGCAAGGCCCTCTGGAGCCTGAAGGAAGCCTTCCTTGTAGCCTTTTTCCTGGAGATCGGCATGCGGCAGGGCCTGGCCGGGGTGGACTGGGGCTTGGTCCTCAGCCTCCTCCTCCTCTCCCTGCTCAAGGCCCCCCTGTACCTCGCCCTCCTCCTCCTCCTCGGCCTCAGGGCCCGCACCAGCTTCGTGGCGGGGCTCTACCTCGCTAACGCCTCGGAGTTCGCCCTGATCGTGGGCGTGGCCCTGGAAAAGCAGGGGGCCCTGCCAGGGGGCCTGGCCACCCTGGCCCTCACCGTGGCCCTCTCCATGCTCCTCTCCGCCCCCCTGGCCCGGCAGAGCCACGGGCTCTACAAGCGCTTAGAACGCTTCCTCCTGCCCTGGGAACGCCGGGGCGTCCACCCCGATCAGGAACCCGAGCGCCTGGATGGGGCCACGGTGCTGGTGGTGGGTATGGGACGCACCGGAGGGGCGGTCTACCGGGTGCTGGAGGCCCAAGGGGAGCGGCCCTTCGGCCTGGACGCCGACCCCGAGAAGGTGGAGCGCCACCGGGCCAAGGGGAGGAAGGTCCTCTACGGGGACGCAGAGGACCCGGAGCTTTGGGAAAGGCTGGACCTTTCGGGGCTGAAGGCGGTGGTGTTGGCCATGCCGGACCTCGAGGCCAAGCTCCTCGCCGCCCGCTGGCTTAAGGAGCGGGGCTTCCGGGGTCTGGTGGCCGCCACCAGCTTCCACCTGGAGGAGGACCCAGCCCTTAAGGGGGCGGGGGTCACCCTCCTCTTCCACCCCTTCCGCGAGGCGGGGGAACGCCTGGCGGAGAGGGTTCTGGAGGCGCTGGCTATAATGGGTGGGGTGAGCCATGGCCGGTCATAGCAAGTGGGCCCAGATCAAGCGGAAGAAGGCCGCGAACGACCTGAAGCGCGGCAAGATCATCTCCAAGCACCTTAGGGCCATCCAGGCAGCGGCCCGGGCCGGAGGAAGCCCTTACCCCGAGGCCAACGTACAGCTACGGAACGCCATTGAGGCCGCCCGGGCCGAGGACGTGCCCATGGAGAACATTGAGCGCCTCCTGCAGAAGCTCCAAGGGGGCGGGGAGGGCGCGGAGCAGTACGAAGAGGTGGTCTACGAGGGGTACGCCCCCGGGGGGGTGGCCGTCTTGGTCTACGCCCTCACCGACAACCGCAACCGCACCGCCAGCGAGGTGCGCCACGTTTTCACCAAGCACGGGGGCTCCTTGGGCACCTCCGGAAGCGTGGCCTGGCAGTTTGAACGGAAAGGGATCCTCGTCTGTGAGAACAGCGAGGCCGCCCAGGAGGCCGCCATTGAGCTTGGGGCCTGGGACCTGGAGGAGGAAGGGGAAAGCCTCACCGTGTACACCGATCCGGCCGACGTCTACCGCATCGCCGAGGAGCTGCGGCGGCGGGGCGTGCGGGTGGAGGCGGTGGAGGTGGCCCAGCACCCGCAGAACACCGTAACCCTTTCCCCGGAGGAGGCGGCCAAGGTGATGCGCCTGGTGGAGGCGCTAGAGGACCTGGACGACGTCCAGCACGTCTACACCAACCTAGACCCCGCGGGCCTCCAGGTGGAGGCCTAGTACCCCCCCCGAAGTCCCCGCAAGGGTATAAGGCCTACTCCTTCTTACGCCTCTTCTCCTCCCGCATGAGGCGGCGGCGCTCCGCCCGGGAGAGCCCCGGCTGGGGAGGGGGGGTGGAGGGGCGTTTCTTGGCCACCCCAAAGACCCCGGCCTCCTGGGGCTTGGCCTCGGGCTCGGGCACGGGGGTGTAGGGGGCCGGGCGCACGGGCTCGGCCTCCACCTTGAGGCGGAAGAGGAACTTGGCCACCTCCCCCTTGATGGAGGCCACCATCTCGTTGAAGAGGCGGGTGGCCTCAAACTTGTACTCCTGGAAGGGGTCCTTCTGGCCGTAGCCCCGGAGGAAGATCCCCTGGCGGAGGACGTCCAGGTTGTGCAGGTGCTCCTTCCAGGCGGAGTCCACCACGTTGAGGATCACGAAGCGCTCCACCGCCCGCATGAGGGGAGGGGTGAGCTCCCTTTCCCGGGCCTCGTAGGCCTTCAGGGCCGCCTCCACCAGCCGCTCCACCCCTTCCTCGGCCTTGAGGGCGCGGAGCTCGGGGAAGGGGAAGCCCTCGAGCTGGGGGACCGTGTCCAGGAGGGCAGCCCTGAGGGCCTCGAGGTCCCAGTCCTCCGGGTGGACCTGGGGGTTTAGGTGGTTCTCGGCGATGGCCGCCACCGTCTCCTCCACCATCCCCAAGGCGGCCTCCCGCACCTCCTCGTCCTTCCCCAGGAGGATCAGGCGGCGCTGGGCGTAGATGACCTCCCGCTGGCGGGCCATCACGTCGTCAAACTGGAGGAGCTGCTTGCGGATGGCGAAGTTTCGGTCCTCCACCCGCTTCTGGGCCCTCTCTATGGAGCGGCTCACCATGGGGTGTTCAATGGGCTCGGAGTCGTCAAAGCCCATCCGGTCCAGCATGGCGATGACCCGGTCGGAGGCGAAGAGGCGCATGAGGTCGTCGTCAAAGGAGACGTAGAAGCGGCTCCCCCCCGGGTCCCCCTGGCGCCCCGCGCGGCCCCGGAGCTGGTTGTCTATGCGGCGGGACTCGTGCCGCTCCGTGCCGAGGATGAAAAGCCCCCCCAGCTTCCTCACCCTCTCCTCGTCGGCCCGGCACTCCTCCCGGATCTCGCGAATCCTGTGAAGAAGCTCCTCCCTCACCCCGAGCTCGGCCGCAAGGGCCCGGGCCTCCTCCTCCTGGCCCGCCACCATCTTCTTGATGAGGAGCTCCACCTTCCACTCGTAGCGGCTATAGCCCTCCTTCTCCAGAAGGGCGGCGGCCAGGTACTCGGGGTTGCCCCCGAGCTTGATGTCCGTGCCCCGGCCCGCCATGTTGGTGGCGATGGTGACGGTCTTGGAGCGGCCCGCCTGGGCGACGATCTCCGCCTCCTTGTCGTGGTGCTTGGCGTTTAGGACCTGGTGGGGGATGCCCTGGCGGAGAACGGAGAGGGTGTGCACCGCCCGCTTAAGCCCCTCCCAGGCCGTGCGCAGGGCCCCTTTTGGGGGAACGAGGCCCTCAAAGGGGGCGAGGTCCTCGTCCTTGAGGCCCGTGGGCCTTTCCAAAAGCTTCCTCAGGCGCTCCCACTCGGGGCCCTGTTGCTTGGCGCTGGCCTTCTTGAAAAGCTCCACCCGCATCTCCAGGCGCGGGAAGTACAGCCTGGGCTCTTTGAGCATCTGGGAGAGCCTTTCGGACTTCTCAATGCTGATGGTGCCCACCAGGACGGGCTGGCCCCGCTCGTACTTTTCGGCGATCTCCTCCACCACGGCGTAGAACTTCCCCTTCTCCGTCCGGTAGACCACGTCGGGGAAGTCCACGCGGATCATGGGCCGGTTGGTGGGGATCACCACCACGTCCATGCCGTAGATCTCCTGGAACTCCTTCTCCTCGGTCTTGGCGGTGCCGGTCATCCCCGCCCGCTTCTCGTAGAGGCGGAAGAAGTTCTGGTAGGTGATGGTGGCCAGGGTCTGGTTCTCCCGCTCAATCCGGACCCCCTCCTTGGCCTCAATGGCCTGGTGGAGCCCCTCCCCGTAACGCCGGCCCGGCATGAGGCGGCCCGTGAACTCGTCCACGATGATGACCTGGCCGTCTTGGACGATGTAGTCGCGGTCCCGGTGGTAGAGCTCCTTGGCCCGGATGGCCTGGATGAGCATGTGGGCGAGCTCCATGTTCTCCGGGCTGAAAAGCCCCTCCACCCCGAGGAGCTTCTCCGCCTTGGCGATGCCCTGGAGGGTGAGGTGGACGGAGCGGTTCTTCTCCTCAATGGTGTAGTCCCCCGTGGGCTCCTTCCGCACCCCGGGCTCGGCGGGCAGGCCCCTCTCCAGCTTCTTGGCGATCTCGGCCATCCTGTAGTAGAGGTCGGTGGCCTTCTCGGCGGGGCCACTGATGATGAGGGGGGTGCGGGCCTCGTCAATGAGGATGGAGTCCACCTCGTCAATGATGGCGTAGTGGAGGGGGTGATCGTGGCGGAGGACGAGCTGCTCGGGGCTTATCGCCATGTTGTCCCGGAGGTAGTCAAAGCCGAGCTCGGAGTTGGTCACGTAGGTGACGTCGCAAAGGTAAGCCCGGCGGCGCTCCTCGGGGGTGGAAGCGTGCTGGATGACCCCCACGGAGAGGCCCAGGCCCCGGTAGACGGGCCCCATCCACTCGGCGTCGCGCCGGGCCAGGTAGTCGTTCACCGTGACCACGTGGACGCCTTTGCCGGTGAGGGCGTTTAGGGCCACGGCCAGGGTGGCCACCAGGGTCTTGCCCTCCCCCGTCTTCATCTCGGCGATCTTCCCCTCGTGAAGGACGGCCCCGCCGATGAGCTGGACGTCAAAGTGCCGCATGCCCAGGTAGCGCTTGGCCGACTCCCGGGTGAGGGCGAAGGCCATGGGGAGGAGCTCGTCCAGGGAGGCCCCCTTCTCGTGCTTCTCCTTGAGCTCGCGGTAGGCGGCGGCGAGGTCCTGGACCCTCTCCACCTCGGCCTCGAGCCGGTTTACCGGCTCCACCACCTGCTTCTGGTAGCGGGCGATCTCCCGCTCGTTGTTGTCAAAGAGCTTCCGTATGAGGCCCAGCATCCTAAGCCCGATTGTACCCCCTCGGGATGAGAAACCCCTCAGGGCCCCTCGAGGGGCCAGTAGGCGGTGGCCCCCAAGGAAAGGGGACTTGGGGGAAAACCTCTCCTATAGCGGCGCCAGGCGGCCAGGGCGATCATGGCCCCGTTGTCCTGGGAAAGGCCCCGGGGCGGGAAGAAGACCTGCAGGCCTGCCTCCTTAAAGCGCTCCTGCAGCGCCCGGTTCGCCGCCACCCCCCCGGCCACGAGGAGGGTTGTGTGCCCCGTGTTCTTCGCCGCCCTTAAGACCACCTCGGCGAGGTGGGCGATGGCCGCCTCCTGGAAACCTTTGGCCAGGGCGGCCTTGGGGAGGCCCTTCTCCACCAGGCGGAGGGCGTGGGTCTTGAGCCCGGAGAAGCTGAAGTCGTACCCCTCCTGATCCCTGAGGGGCACGGGGAAGGGAAGGGCCTCCTCCGCCTCTCCCGCCAGGCGCTCCACCTCCGGCCCCCCGGGGAAGCCGAGGCCCAAGAGCCTCGCCACCTTGTCAAAGGCCTCCCCGGCGGCGTCGTCCCGGGTGGCCCCGAGGAGGCGGTAGCGGCCCAGGTCCAGGACCTCGTACAGGTGGGTGTGCCCTCCCGAGGCCACCAGGGCGAGGAAGGGGGGGTTTAGGTCCTCGGGCCAGGCGGCGGCGATGTGGCCCTCGAGGTGGTGGATGGCGTAGAAGGGCCTATCCAGGGCAAAGGCCAGGCCCTTGGCGAAGGTGTACCCCACGAGGAGGGCCCCGATGAGGCCGGGCCCCCGGGTGGCGGCGATGAGGTCCAAGTCCTGGGGCCCTATCCCCGCCTCGGCCAGGGCCCTTTGGACGAGGGCGGGAAGGGCCTTCAGGTGTTCCCGGCTTGCGAGTTCCGGCACCACGCCGCCGTAGGCCTCGTGCAGGCGCACCTGACCCGCCACCAGGTTCACCCGCACCTCGCCGTCCTGCACCAGGCCCACCCCGGTGTCGTCGCAGGAGGTGTCCATCCCCAAGACCCACACCGCCTCCACTCTAGCAAGGGGTAGCCTGAGGGCAGGGTGCTCTGGCTCCTCCTTCCCGTCCTCCTCCTCGTCTACCTCCTCTACCGGAGGCGCGCCCCTAGGCCCAAGCCCTGGGCCGGGGTGTGGCTTTGGAAAAGGGGGCAGGCGAGGCGCTTCCGCCCCCGGCCGGACCTCAGGCTTTTCCTCCTCCTCTTGGCCGGGGCCCTCCTGGTTCTGGCCCTCGAGGACCCTCCCCTGGGGCCTTCCCCCATGGTCTTCGTGGTGGACGCCTCCGCCAGCATGGCGGCCCTGGAGGGCCGGGAGACCCGCCTGGACCTGGCCAAAAAGCGGCTCCTTCCCCTCCTGGAAAGGGCCCCGGAGGCGGTCTTGGTGCGGGCGGGGGAAAGGCCCACCGCCTTCGGCCCCGCTCCCGGAGTGGCCCTAAAGGAGAGGTTGCTCGCCTTGGAGGCCAAGGACCGGGGGGCGGACCTGGAGGCGGCCATCGCCTTGGGAAGGAGGCTTCTCAAGGCCCCGGTGGTGGTGGCCACGGACGGCCCACCGCCCCCTGGGGTAGAGGGGTACCTGGGGGTGGGAAGCTCCCAGGAGAACCTGGGGATCGTGGCGGTGGCCCCGAGGTTTTTGGCGGTGGGGAACAGCGCCCCTGCCCCCCGCCTGGCCCGGGTGGAGGTGGGGGGCAGGGTGCGGGAGGTGCGGGTCCCCGCCCGGGGCTACGCCCGCCTTCAGGGCCTCCCCCAAACCTTTTCCGCCCGGCTCCAAGGGCAGGACGCCCTGCCCCTGGACGACCGGTCGGCCTTCGGCCTAAGGCGCCTGGGGGTGGACTTCCCGAGGCTTCCCGCCCTGGAGAGGCTTTTCCGCCTGCTCTCCGCCGTGCCGGGAAACGAGGTCCGGGTGCGGGTGGGCGTGCCCCAAGGCCCCCCGGAAGGGCCCACCCTCTACCTGGCCCCCTCCGGAGGTAGCCCTCTTCCCGTCCTCCTCACCGCCCCCCATCCCCTTCTGGAAGGGGTGGTCCTCCTGGGGGAAAGGCTTCCCCCGCCCCCCAGGCCCCCAAAGGGCTGGCAGGCCCTGGCCGAAGGGGAGGGTGGCGTGGGCCTCCTCTACTTCGCCGAAGGGGGCCTTTACCTCCCCCCCCTCCCCGCCATCCAGGACCGGCCCTTTTTCCCCCTTTTGGTCTACCAGTTCCTGAAGCCCTACCGGGAGGTGCGGCAAGGCCTCCTCGCCCCGGAGGAGACCCTCCTCCCTGTCCCCGAGGGGAGCTTCCTCCCCAGGGCCCCCGGAGGGGCGGGCCGCCTCCTGGCCCTTTTGGCGGGGCTCACCCTCCTCGCGGAGGGCCTCCTCTTCCTGCGGAGGCCACAAGGGGCATAATGGAGCCATGCGCTTTCGCCCCTTCGCCGAGGAGGACCTGGACCGCCTGAACCGGGTAGCGGGGGCAAGGCCCCTCCGCCTCGGGGCCCTCCGGTTCTTCGCCCGCACGGGCCACTCCTTCCTGGCCGAGGAAGGGGAGGAGCCCTTGGGCTTTGCCCTGGCCCAGGCGGTTTGGCAAGGGGAGGCCACCACCGTGCTCATCACCCGGATTGAGGGAAAGGCGCAAGAGGTCCTCCAGGGCCTCCTTCAGGCCGTGGTGAAGAGCGCCTACGACGCCGGGGTCTACGAGGTGGCCCTGCACCTGGACCCCGCCCGCAAGGAGCTGGAAGAGGCCCTCAAAGCCCAGGGCTTCGCCGTGGGGCCCCTGGTCCTGGCGGTGCGGGTCCTGGGAAGCCGCGGGATGCGGGGGGAAACCCGAGGCGTCCTAGAATAGGGCCATGAGCCGCGTGTTGATCGGGATTCGCGGGGAGCCCACCCCAGAGGGGATGGCGCGAATCCTCGAGGCCCTTAAGGCCCTGGAAGGCGTCGCCGAGGCCCAGGCCACGGGCCCGGCCCAGGTCCTGGTGGAATACGACCCCCAGACCCTCACGGTCATGGACCTGATCCGCACCCTCCGGGAGGAGGGCTTCCTCGCAGGCATGCTCTAGTAGACTGAAAGCCGAGGTGCCCCATGCTGGACTTTTACGCCGTGGAGGACCTCCTCACCCCGGAGGAAAAGGAGGTGCAGAAGGCGGCCCGCCGCTTTCTGGAGAAGGAGGCCCTGCCCCACATCGCCGAGTGGTGGGAAAGGGGGGTGTTCCCTACCCACCTCGTCCCCAGGTTTGCCGAGCTAGGCTTCCTGGGGGCCACCCTCCCCCCGGAGTACGGGGGAGCGGGGGTGACGAGCGCCGCCTACGGCCTCATCTGCTACGAGCTGGAAAGGGTGGACTCGGGGCTCAGGAGCTTCGTGAGCGTCCAGAGCTCCCTGGTCATGTACCCCATCTACGCCTTCGGGAGCGAGGAGCAAAAACGGCAGTTCCTCCCCAGGCTCGCCCGGGGGGAGATGGTGGGGTGCTTCGGCCTCACCGAGCCCGACGGGGGCTCTGACCCCTACGGCAACATGAAGACCCGGGCCCGGCGGGAAGGGGACACCTGGGTCCTCACAGGGAACAAGATGTGGATCACCAACGGGCACCTGGCCCACCTCGCCCTCATCTGGGCCAAGGACGAGGAGGGGGTGGTGCGGGGCTTCCTGGTGCCCACCGACGCCAAGGGCTTCCAGGCCCGGGAGGTCAAGCGCAAGATGAGCCTACGGGCCTCGGCCACCAGCGAGCTCATCCTGGAGGGGGTGCGGGTCCCCGAGGCCCTGCGCCTGCCCAAGGCGGAGGGGCTCAAGGCCCCCCTCTCCTGCCTTACCCAGGCCCGCTTCGGCATCGCCTGGGGGGCCATGGGGGCGCTGGAGGCCGTGCTCCTCGAGGCCCTGGACTTCGCCAAAAGCCGGCAGAGCTTTGGCCGGCCCATCGCCGCCAAACAGCTCGTGCAGGCCAAGCTGGCCGAGATGCTTTCCTGGCACACGGAGGGCCTCCTCCTCGCCTGGCGGCTCGCCCGGCTCAAGGACGAGGGGAGGCTTAAGCCCGCCCAGGTCTCCTTGGCCAAGCGGCAGAACGTGAAAAAGGCCCTGGAAGGGGCCAGGCTCGCCCGGGAGATCCTGGGGGGGAGCGGGATCACCCTGGAGTACCACGCCATCCGCCACCTGCTCAACCTGGAGACCGTCTACACCTACGAGGGGACCCACGAGGTCCACACCCTGGTCCTGGGACGGGAGCTCACGGAAGAGAGCGCCTTCTGATGCTGGTGGCCTTTACCGGGGATCCCTTCTTGGCCAAGGAGGCCTTCTGGCAGGAAGCGCGGCTATGGGGGCTTTCCCGCCTTACCGAGCCCACGCCCGAGGCCCTCGCCCAGGCCCTCTCCCCTGGCCTCTTCGGGACCGGGGGGGCGCTTTTGGACCTTCGGGAGCTCTCGGAGGGGGAGTGGAAGGCCCTCAAGCCTTTCCTGGAAGGGATCCCGGAAGAGGTCCCCGTCCTCGTCCTGGACCCCAGGCCAAGCCCCTCCCGGGCTGCCTTCTACCGGAGCCGGGAGCGGCGGGACTTCCCCACCCCAAAGGGGAAGGACCTCCTCCGGCACCTAGAGAACCGGGCCAAACGCCTGGGCCTCCGGCTTCCCTCGGGGGTGGCCCAGTACCTGGCGAGCCTCGTGGCTCCCCCCTCAGGGGAGGAGGCCGTGGACCTGGAAGCCCTGGAGCGGGAGCTGGAGAAGCTTGCCCTCCTCACCCCGCCCCTCACCCTGGAGAAGGTGGAAAGCGCCGTGGCCCTCAAACCCCCCGTGGGCGGCTTTGACCTGGTGAGGGCTGTGCTGGGGAAGGACCCCAAGGAGGCCCTGGCCCGCCTAAAGCGCCTTAAGGAGGAAGGGGAGGAGCCCTTGCGGGTGCTCGGAGCCCTTTCCTGGCAGTTCGCCCTCCTCGCCAAGGCCCACTTCCTCCTCCAGGAAACCCCCAGGCCCAAGGAGGAGGACCTCTCCCGCCTCAGGGTCCACCCCTACGCCGCCCGGAAGGCCCTGGAGGAGGCCCGCCGCCTGCAGCGGGAAGGGCTTGCGGAAGCCCTGGACACCCTCATAGAGGCGGAAAGGCGCGCCAAGGGGGGCAAGGACCCCTGGCTCGCCCTCGAGGCGGCCGTCCTCCGCCTTGCCGGTTGACCCGCGGGTCAGCCCCGGGTAGACTCGGGGCATGCTCAAGCCCGAGCTGGTGGAGGCGGTCCTGGCCCGCGCCCTCAAGGGCGGGGCGGACTTCGCCGAGGTCTACGCCGAGCGCTCCAAGAGGCGCAGGATGAAGGTGCGCTCCGGGGCCTTAGAGGAAGCCCTCTCCGGCCTAGACTTCGGAGCAGGGATACGGCTCTTTTTCGGCACCGAGGTGGTCTACGCCTACACCAACGACCTCACCCAGGAAGGCCTCCTGGAGGCCCTGGACACCCTCCTTTCCGCCCGGGGGAGCCTGGGGCTAGTGGATGAGCGGGGAAGGGGAGGCCTGGACTTCCGCAAGGCCCTCCCTCAGGGCCTCCACGCTCCCAAGGTGGGCTACGGGGAAAAGGACAGGCGCTACCGGCTGGAGAGGCTCCTCGAGGCCGAGGCCGGGGCCCGGATCGCCCCCGAGATCAAGGAGGTGGAGGCAAGCCTCCTGGAGTGGGAAGAGGAGGTCCTCATCGCCAACACCGAGGGGGTCTGGGCGGAGGAAAGGCGGGTGCGCACGCGGCTCTTCGTCCTGGCGGTGGCCCAGGAGGGGGCCGAGGTGCAGACCGGCTACGCCGGGCCTGGGAAGAGCATGGGGCTGGAGCTCTTTGACCTCTACCCGCCCAAGGCGGTGGGGGAGAAGGCCGCCCGCCAGGCCCTGACCAACCTCAAGGCCAGGCCCGCCCCCGCGGGCACCTTCCCCGTGGTGGTGGGGCCGGGCTTCGGCGGGGTCCTGTTCCACGAGGCCGTGGGCCACCTCCTGGAGACCACGAGCGTGGCCAAGAAGGCGAGCGTCCTGGCGGACAAGCTGGGGGAGGTGGTGGCGAGCCCCGCCGTGACCTACATTGACGACGGCACCCTGCCCCAGGCCTGGGGCTCCACCGAGGTGGACGACGAGGGCCGCCCCACGGAGCGCACGGTGCTCATAGAGGAGGGGGTCCTCAAGAGCTACATGGTGGACCGGCTGGGCCACCTCCTCACCGGCTACCCCATGACGGGCTCAGGCCGCCGCCAGGACTACACCTTCGCCCCCACCTCCCGCATGCGCAACACCTTCCTCGCCCCCGGAAAGGCCCAGGTGGAGGACCTCTTCGCCGGGATAGACTTCGGCCTCTACGCCAAGGAGATGGGGGGCGGGCAGGTGAAGCCGGGAAGCGGGGAGTACAACTTCGCCGTGCAGGAGGGGTACATCATCCGCAAAGGCCGCATAGAGGAGCCCGTGCGGGGGGCGATGCTGGTGGGGAAGGGCCCCGAGACCCTCATGCGGGTGGTGGCCGCGGCCCAGGACCTGGAGAACGCCCCCGGCATGTGTGGGAGCCTCTCGGGGGCCGTCCCCGTGGAGGTGGGCCAACCCCACGTGCTGGTCTCGGAGATCGTGGTGGGAGGTCGGGCATGACCCTGGAGGAGGCCAAGCGCTACGTGCTCAGGCGGGCCCAGGAGCTGGGCCTGAAGGCAGAGCTCCTCTTTCAGGAGGAGCGGGAGCTCTCCTTGAGGGCCAGGGAGGGAAGGCTCGAGGAGATCAAGGAGGCGAGGCAGCGGGGCCTGGGCCTCCGGGTGGAGGCGGAGGGAAAGGTGGGGTACGCCTACACCGAGGAGCTCTCCCAGGAGGCCCTGGACTGGGCCCTCGAGGAGGCCCGGGAAAACGCCCTCCTCTCCGGCAAGGCAGGGGCCCTGCCCCAAGGGAAGCCCCTGGGAAGCCACGACCTCCTGGGGGAGGGCCTCTCTGCCCCTCTGGAGCGGAAGAAGGCGGCGGCCCTTGCCCTGGAGCGGGCGGTCCGCGAGGACCCCCGGGTGAAGAGCGTCCTCATGGGCGGCTACCTGGAGCGGGAGATGCGGGTGGGCCTGGAAAGCACCCAAGGGGCGAGCGGAAGCTTCCGTACGGGCCTGGCTGCCTTGATGGGAAGCTTCGTCATGGCCGAAGGGCAAAGCGTCAAGCAGGGGTGGGACTTTAGGGCGGGGAAGGAGTTCCACGCCCTGGAGCCTGGCCGCACCGCCCTGGAGTTCCGGGAGAAGACCGCAAGGCTCCTCAATGCCAAGCCCCTAAAGACCGGACGCTACCGAGCCTACCTGGAGCCCAGGACCATGGCCATGCTCCTCTCCGTCCTCGCCCAGGCCCTCTCCGGCAAGAACGCCCTGGAGGGGAAAAGCCGCCTCCTGGGGAGGCTTGGGGAAAAGGTGGCGAGCGAGCTCGTGACCCTCATAGACGACCCCACCCTGGAAAGGGGCCTCCTCTCCCGCCCCTTTGACGCCGAGGGCACCCCTACCGCCCGCACCGTGGTGGTGGAGAAGGGGGTCTTCCACACCTTCCTCCACAACTCGGAGACCGCAAGGGCCCTCGGACACAAAAATACGGGCCACGCCGTCCGCTCCTACCGAGGGGTCTTGGGAACGGGGCCCACCAACCTCTACCTGGAGCCCGTGGGGAACCTCCGCCTCACGGAAGGGGTGGTGGTCACCGAGCTCATGGGCCTCCATGCCGGGGCAAACCCCGTGAGCCTGGACTTCTCCGTCCAGGCCCTGGGGCTTTGGGTAGAGGAGGGAGAGGTGCGGCACGCCGTGGAGAACTTCGCGGTGAGCGGAAACCTCCTGGAACTCCTCCAGGCGGTGGAGGCGGTGGGGGACGACCTGGACTGGTTCCTCTTAGACGCCGCCTACGGGAGCCCCACGGTGGCGGTGGCGGAGCTCTCCTTCGCCGGGGCATGACCCCACCCCAGGCTGGCCCAAGCCAGCGTGGGGACCGAGGTAAAAAAGCATGAGGGTCTTCGTCACCCGCTCCCTCCCGGGGGAGGCCCTAAACAGGCTAAAGGAGCGAGGCCTCGAGGTGGAGGTCCACCCGGGCCCCCTCCTTCCCCGGGAGGAGCTCCTAAGGAAGGTGGAGGGGGTAGTGGGCCTCATCCCCACGGTGGAGGACCGCATAGACGCCCCGGTGATGGACCGGGCCAAGGACCTCAAGGTCATCGCCTGCTACAGCGTGGGGGTGGACCACGTGGACCTCGAGGCGGCCAAGGCCAGGGGCATCCGGGTCACCCACACCCCGGGTGTCCTCACCGAGGCCACGGCCGACTTTACCCTGGCCCTTCTCCTCGCCGTGGCCAGGCGGGTGGTGGAGGGCGTGGACTACGCCAAGGCGGGCCTCTGGAAGGCCTGGCACCCCGAGCTCCTCCTGGGGCTGGACCTCGAGGGCCTAACCCTCGGCCTCATCGGCATGGGGCGGATCGGCCAGGCCGTGGCCCAAAGGGCCCTGGCCTTCGGGATGCGGGTGGTCTACCACGCCCGCACCCCCAAACCCCTCCCCTACCCCTTCCTCCCCCTGGAGGACCTCCTCCAAGAGGCCGACATCGTCTCCCTCCACACCCCCCTCACCCCGGAAACCCATAGGCTCCTGAACCGGAAAAGGCTTTTCGCCATGAAACGGGGGGCGATCCTCCTCAACACCGCCCGGGGCCCCCTGGTGGACACCGAGGCCCTGGTGGAGGCCCTAAAGGGCCACCTCTTCGGGGCGGGCCTGGACGTGACCGACCCCGAGCCCTTGCCCCCAGGCCACCCCCTTTACGCCCTTCCCAACGCCGTCATCACGCCCCACCTGGGCTCGGCGGGGCGGAGGACCCGGGAGCGCATGGCCGAGGTGGCGGTGGAAAACCTCCTCGCCGTCCTGGAGGGCAGGGAACCAAAAAACCCGGTAGTATGAGCCCCATGAGCCTCCTCATCGGCTTTCTCGGCGGGCTCTTTGGGGGCCTCGTGGGCCTGGGGGGCGGGGTGGTGATGATCCCCCTCATGGTGGGGGTGCTCAAGCTCTCCCAGCACCGGGCCCACGGCACCAGCCTGGTGGCCGTCTTCTTCACCGGGCTCGTGGGGGCGCTGACCTACGGCCTCCGGGGCTCCTTGGAACCGAAGGCAGCCCTTTTCCTGGCCGTGAGCGCCATCCTTACCGCACGCCTAGGGGCTCAGTACGCCCATGGCCTTCCCGAAAGGGAGCTCAAGCGCGCCTTCGGGGGGTTTCTCCTCCTGGTCTCCTTCCTCCTCCTCCTAAAGCCCTACCTCGCCCCCATGGGCCTCCTTTCCGGCGAGGCCCTACAGGACCTGGCCCTCCTCCTGGCCGGAACCCTCACCGGGTTCCTTTCGGGGATGATGGGGATCGGGGGGGGAACCATCATGGTTCCGGCCATGGTGCTCCTCCTGGGGATACCCCAGCACACCGCCCAGGGCACCAGCCTTCTCGCCATGGCCCCGGCCAGCCTCGTGGGGGCCTACACCCACCACCGCCTGGGCAACGTGGCCGCGCCCGTGGCCTTGGGCCTCGTGCCCGGGGTCTTCCTGGGCACCTTCGCCGGGGGGGAGCTCGCCCACTTCCTGCCGGAATCCGCCCTCCGGACGGCCTTCGCCCTCCTCCTCGCCTGGACGGCCCAGCGGTACCTCCGCTCCCCCAGCCGGAGAAAGTAAGTAATCTCACTATTTTTTGGACTCAAGCAGGTTTAAGCTCCGGTTGGAAGGAGGTGAGGGTGTATGCGGCGTTGGCAGGACTGGGCCAACCTTGTCCTGGGCCTTTGGCTCATCCTCTCTCCGTGGCTTCTCGGCTTCAGCGGCACCCCTGTGGCCACCTGGAACGCGGTGGTCATCGGGGTGGCGGTAGGGCTCATGTCCCTCTTGCACCTCCGGAACGGCCCCATGTGGGAGGAGTGGGTCAACGTGGTCCTGGGCGTCTGGCTCATCCTCTCTCCCTGGATCCTCGGGTTTAGCGGGATGGCCAACGCCCTGTGGAACGCGGTGATCGTGGGCGTGCTGGTAGGGGCTCTGGCCTTGAGCGTCACCCGGGAAACGCCCAAGGCGGCGTAAGCCTCGGCCGCCTGGCCCCCGCCCGGGGGTTCCCCTTGCCCGGGCGGGGCAGGGGGTGTAAGGTAGGGGTGGCCTTTAAACCGGTCCCGCGAGGCCGGAAAGGGGGGAAGATGCGAGAAACCGGGGAACAAACCGAGGTTGGGCGGACGGGCGGAGGCTTCGGCCTCCGCCCTTTTTGGGGGGTGGGGCGTGCGTTTTAAGGCAGAGCTCATGAACGCCGAGGAGATGCGGCGGGCCCTCTACCGCATCGCCCACGAGGTGGTAGAGGCCAACAAGGGAACGGAGGGCCTGGCCCTGGTGGGCATCCACACCCGGGGCATCCCCCTCGCAGCGCGCATCGCCCGCTTCATCGGGGAGTTTGAGGGGAAGGAGGTGCCCGTGGGGGTGTTAGACATCACCCTCTACCGGGACGACCTCACGGAGATCGGCTATAGGCCAGAGGTGCGGGAGACCCGGATCCCCTTTGACCTCACGGGGAAGGCCCTCGTCCTGGTGGACGACGTCCTCTACACGGGCCGCACCGCCCGGGCAGCGTTGGACGCCCTCATGGACCTGGGAAGGCCAAGGCGCATTTACCTCGCGGTCCTCGTGGACCGGGGGCATAGGGAGCTTCCCATCCGGGCGGACTTCGTGGGGAAGAACGTCCCCACCTCGAGGACCGAGGTGGTAAAGGTGAAGGTGGAGGAGGTGGACGGGGAGGACCGGGTGGAGCTCTGGGAAAAGGAGGGGGCATGAGGCACCTCCTGGACTTCGGGGGCTGGACCAGGGCCCAGGTGGAAGCCCTCCTGGACACGGCCCGGGTAATGCGGGAGGTCCTGGAGCGCCCCATAAAGAAGGTTCCCGCCCTGCAGGGCTTCACCGTGGCCACGGTCTTCTTTGAGCCCTCCACAAGGACCCGCATCTCCTTTGAGCTCGCCGCCAGGCGCATGTCGGCGGACGTGGTCTCCTTCGCCGCCCAGACCAGTAGCCTGCAAAAGGGGGAGAGCTACAAGGACACCCTCCTCACCCTCGAGGCCATGGGGGTGGACGCCTACGTGATCCGGGCCGACAGCGCCGGCGTGCCCCACCAGGCCACCCGCTTTGTCAAGGGGGCGGTGATCAACGGCGGGGACGGCCGCCGCGCCCACCCCACCCAGGCCCTCCTGGACGCCTACACCCTCCTGGAGGCCCTGGGGACCCTCGAGGGGAAAAAGATCGCCATCGTGGGGGATATCCTCCACTCCCGGGTGGCCCGCTCCAATGCCGAGCTCCTTCCCCTCCTCGGGGCCCGGGTCTTCCTAGCCGGCCCCCCAAGCCTCCTTCCTCAAAGCCTCCCCGGGGTCCACCTTACCCCCCGTTTGGAGGAAGCCCTGGAGGAGGCGGACGCCGTCATGGTGCTCAGGCTCCAAAGGGAAAGGATGGAAGCGGGGCTCGTGAACCTGGAGGACTACCTCGCCCGCTACCAGGTGACCGAAAGGAGGCTCGCCCTGGCCAAGCCCCAAGCCCCCCTTCTCCACCCCGGCCCCATGAACCGGGACGTGGAGCTGGAAGGCTCCCTGGCGGACTCGGCAAGGAGCCTGGTGACCCGCCAGGTGCAAAACGGGGTGGCGGTGCGCATGGCGGTGCTCTACCACCTTTTGGTGGGAAAAGGGAGGTGACGTGGGGTACCCTGAGGCCATGGCGAAGGCCGAGGAAGCCCTGGCGGAGCTTCTCCACCGGGTGCGGGTGCGCCCCCCGCAAAAGGCCCGCAGGAAGCGTCCCAAGCCGGTGCTCCTGAAGGGAGAAACGCCCCCTCTCCATGAACTCCTCACCCAGGAACGGCGCTAAGGTCTTCTTCGCCGACACCAGCGCTCTCCTCTACCTCGAGGAGGCCCCCCTGGCGGCGGCCATGGCCCTTTTTCGCCAGGTTTCGGGGGTGTTCTTGACCCTGGACCGCAGGCAATACCGGGTGGCCCGGGCCCTGGTGCCCACCTAGCCGGTGCCCGAACTGGAGGAAGCATGATCCTGATCCGAAACGTACGGCTCGTGGACGCTATGGGGGAACGCGGCCCCCTGGACGTCCTCATCGGCGAAGGGAGGATCCTCTCCCTGGAAGGCGGCGAGGCCCAACGGGTGGTGGACGGCACAGGGTGCTTCCTTGCCCCGGGGTTTCTGGACCTTCACGCCCACCTGCGGGAGCCCGGGGAGGAGGTGAAGGAGGACCTGGCCTCGGGGCTTCTCGCGGCGGTGCGGGGCGGGTATACGGACGTGGTTTCCATGCCCAACACCAAGCCCGCCGTGGACGCGCCGGAGGTGGTGCGGGCCCTCAAGAGGAAGGCGGAAGGCCTCCGCCTGGCCAGGCTCCACCCCGCCGCCGCCCTCACCCTGGGCCAGGAGGGGAAGGAGCTCACGGAGGTGGGCCCCCTTAAGGAGGCGGGGGCCGTCCTCCTCACCGACGACGGGCGGACCAACGAGGACGCGGGGGTCTTGGCGGCAGGGCTTCTCATGGCCTCGCCCCTGGGCCTCCCCGTGGCGGTCCACGCCGAGGACCCAAGCCTAAGGCGCCACGGGGTGATGAACGACGGGGCCCTGGCCGATCTCCTGGGCCTTCCCGGGAACCCCCCGGAGGCCGAGGCCGCGCGGATCGCCCGGGACCTCGAGGTCCTCCGCTACGCCCGAAGGCGGAGCCAGGCCACGCCCAGGCTCCACGTCCAGCACCTCTCCACCCGGCGGGGCCTGGAGCTTGTACGGGAGGCCAAGCGGGCGGGCCTTCCCGTGACCGCCGAGGCCACCCCTCACCACCTCAGCCTCACCGAGGAGGCCCTAAAGGGCTTTGACCCCCTCTTCAAGGTGGCCCCGCCCCTCCGCACGGAAGAGGACCGGGAGGCCCTCCTAGAAGGGCTCTTGGACGGCACCCTGGACGCCATCGCCACCGACCACGCCCCCCACACCCTGGCGGAGAAGGAGGGGGACCTCCTAAGGGCCCCCTTTGGCATCCCCAGCCTCGAGGTGGCCTTCCCCCTGCTCTACACCGAACTTCACCTCAAGCGGGGCTTCCCGCTTCCGAGGCTCGTAGCCCTCTTCACCGACGGCCCGAGGCGGGTCCTGGGCCTTCCCCCCCTTCACCTGGAGGAGGGCGCCGAGGCGAGCCTCGTCCTCCTCTGTCCCAAAGAGCGCCCCGTGGACCCCACCGCCTTCGCCTCCAAGGCCAAGTACTCCCCCTGGGCGGGATGGGTCCTTGGGGGCTGGCCCGTCCTCACCCTGGTGGAGGGCCGGATTGTCCACGAAGCGCTAGAATAGGGGCGTGCTGAAGAAGCTCTTGGAGGCGGATGCCATCGGCCTCAGGCTGGGGGGGGGGGGTGGGCTTCCCCTCTGGGAAGCCCACCCCACCTACCGGCACCGGAAGGCGGTGGACCGGATCCGGCAAAGCCTCCGGCCTAAGGAGGGCGCCTCCTGCGCTTGCGTCTACGTGCGCTTTCCCGATGGCTCCTACAAAAGGCCCGACATCGCCCTCTTCTGCCGGGAACCCGAGGAGCTGGACGAGGCCATCACCCTTCTCCCCGAGGCGGTGGTGGAGGTGGTGAGCCGGGGCTACGAGGCCAAGGATTTGGAGATCGCTCCCCGCTTCTACCTCTCCCAGGGGGTGAAGGACGTGGTGGTCTTTGACCCCTACACCCTTCTCGTCCTCCACCTACGCCGGGACGGAGCCTCGCGCTACGTTTCCCCGGTGGAACTGGAGCTCGAGGCGGGCTGTCTCCTCACCGTCTGAGGCCCCGGCAAAGTCCTGGCGAGGTTTTTGGAGCTTAGATCCACGGGGGCCCGGGTGAAGACCCTTTGCCTGGACTCAGGAGGGGCGAAGCTCCCTCAAGGAGGAAACCCCCTCCGCCTCCATGAGGCGGAGAAGCCCCTGAAGAAGCCGCCTGGGGAAAAGGGGCCCTCCGTAGACGAAGCCGGTGTAGACCTGGAGGAGGCTCGCCCCCGCCTTGAGCCTCTCCCAGGCCTCCTCAGGGGTCTCTATCCCCCCCACGCTCACCAGGGCGAGGCCTCGAGCGCCCTCTGCCAGGTGGCGGAGGACCTCCAGGGCCCTTCCCCTCAAGGGCCTCCCGGAAAGCCCCCCGGCCTCCCGGGCGAGGGGGCTTTTTAGGCCTTCCCGGGCCAGGGTGGTGTTCACCGCCACCAGGCCCTCGAGGCGGTGCTTCCGCGCCAGGCCCACCACCTGGTCCAAGGCGGGCCAGGAGAGGTCCGGGGCCACCTTGAGGAGGAGGGGCTTAGGGGTGGCCGGGCGCAGGCGGGCGAGAAGCTCGTCCAGAAAAGGCCCCTCCTGGAGCGCGCGAAGCCCCGGGGTGTTGGGGGAACTCACGTTGAGGACGAAGTAGTCCCCGAAGGGCTCCAGGATGCGGAGGGCCTCCAGGTAGTCCTCCGCCGCCCTTTCCAAAGGGGTGTCCCGGTTCTTCCCCAGGTTGACCCCCAAAGGGAAGGAAAGCCCCCTTTGGCGGAAGCGCCTCAGCCGCTCCGCCGCCTCCAAGGCCCCCCGGTTGTTGAAGCCCATGCGGTTGATAAGGGCGCGGTCCTCCAGCAGGCGGAAGAGCCTGGGCTTTGGGTTTCCCTCCTGGGGCCTGGGGGTGAGGGTGCCCACCTCGGCGAAGCCAAAGCCCAGGGCCCACCAGGCGCCGAGGGCCCTGGCGTCCTTGTCCATCCCCGCCGCCAGGCCCAAGGGGTTGGGGAAGCGCTGGCCCAGGGCCTCCACCTGAAGCCTCGGGTCCTCCACCCGGAGAAGCCTCCCAGGAACCTCCAGAAGGGGGCCCCTTTCCGACCAGAGGGCAAGGAGCCTCAGGGCAAGCCCGTGGGCCTCCTCGGGGTCCAGAAGGAAGAGGGCGCGGTGCATCCTTCCCTATGGTAAAGTCCTCCCGTGAGACGCGCCGCTTGGCTCCTCGGATTGCTCCTCGCCGCCTGCTCGGCCACCCTCACCGTGCCCCTCCCCGACCAGGTCCTGGACCTCCCCGGCCTCACGGACACCGCCGGGCAGGTGGCCTACCCCAAGGAACCCCTCTCCTTTAACCCTCCTCCCGTGAACGTGATCCGCGGGATACGGGTGGAAGGAACCCTCGAGGCCTCCCTTCCCCTGAACGCCACCTTGGAGTTCTACGCCCGCACCCAGGACCCGAAAGACGACCCCTCGTGCCAGGCCTTTGCCTCCTTTTACCTCTGCCCCGTGGGCCCCGGGGACGAAAAGGCGGGCGAAGCGGCGTTTCAGGGGAGCACCCAGGCCGCCTTCACCCTCCAGGGGAATAAGCTCCTAGAGGGGCTACGCGCGGGCCGCTTCTTTCTGGGCCTGAAGGCCAGCGGGCTCCCCGCAGGGCCGCTGAGGCTCACCTTTAAGAACATGAAGGCCTACCTCACCGTGGGGCTTTAGCGCCCTTGGTGCCCTGGGCCCCTTTGGGTCCCCTGGGGGCCCGCTATCATGGAGCTAGATGAGAGACGCCTTGCGCCTAGAACTTCCCGTTTTGCCCCTTAGGAACACCGTCATCCTCCCCCATACCACCACGGGGGTGGACGTGGGCCGCATGAAGAGCAAGCGGGCGGTGGAGGAGGCCCTCTCCGCCGACCGGATGCTCTTCCTGGTGGCCCAGAAGGACGCCGAGGTGGACGACCCCGCCCCGGAAGACCTCTACGCCGTGGGCACCCTGGCCGTGGTGAAGCAGGCCATGCGCCTCCCCGACGGCACCCTCCAGGTGATGGTGGAGGCGAGGAACCGGGCGAAGCTTCTCCAGTACGTGGCCGCCCCCTACCTCCGGGCCGTGGGGGAGATCCTCCCGGAGCCCCCTCTGCAGGACGCGGGCCTCGCCCGGGTTCTGGTGAACGAGGTGCAGGAGGCCTTTGAGCGTTACCTGCAGGCCCACAAGACCCTGCGCCTGGACCGCTACCAGCAGGAGGCCGTGCGGAGCACCCTGGACCCCGCGGTCCTGGCCGACCTCGTGGCCCACCACGCCACCTGGTCCCTCGAGGAGAAGCAGGACCTCCTGGAGACCGCGGAGGTGGAGGAGCGGCTAAAGAAGGTGCTCTCCCTCCTTCTGCGCGACCTGGAGCGCTTTGAGCTGGACAAGAAGATCGCCGCCCGGGTCAAGGAGCAGATGGACCAGAACCAGCGGGAGTACTACCTCCGGGAGCAGATGAAGGCCATCCAGCGGGAGCTCGGGGGCGGGGAGGACCTCCTCTCGGAGATAGAGGAGCTCAGGGAGCGCATAGAGAAGAAGGGGATGCCTGAGGCGGTAAAGGACAAGGCCCTGAAGGAGCTCAGGCGCCTGGAGCGCATGCAGCCCGGCTCCCCCGAGGCCACGGTGAGCCGTACCTACCTGGACTGGCTTCTGGAGGTCCCCTGGACCGAGGCCGACCCCGAGGTCCTGGACATCGCCGTCACCCGGCGCGTCCTGGACGAGGACCACTACGGCCTTCGGGACGTGAAGGAGAGGATCCTGGAGTACCTGGCGGTGCGCCAGCTCACCAAGGAAAAGGAGGTGAGGGGACACGCCCCCATCCTCTGCTTCGTGGGGCCTCCGGGGGTGGGCAAAACCTCCCTGGGCAAGAGCATCGCCCGCAGCATGAACCGCAAGTTCCACCGCATCTCCTTGGGCGGCGTGCGGGACGAGGCGGAGATCCGGGGCCACCGCCGCACCTACATCGGGGCCCTGCCCGGCAAGATCATCCAGGGGATGAAGCAGGTGGGGGTGGTGAACCCGGTCTTCCTCCTGGACGAGATAGACAAGCTCTCCTCCGACTGGCGGGGGGACCCCGCTTCGGCCCTTCTGGAGGTCCTGGACCCGGAGCAGAACCACACCTTCACCGACCACTACCTGGACGTGCCCTACGACCTCTCCAAGGTCTTCTTCATCACCACGGCCAACACCCTGGCCACCATCCCCAGGCCCCTTTTGGACCGGATGGAGGTCATTGAGATCCCCGGCTACACCCTCCCCGAGAAGCGCGCCATAGCCCGCCACTTCCGCTGGCCCTTCCAGGTGAAGGAGGCGGGGCTTGAGGGCAGGCTGGAGATCACCGACCGGGCCATAGAGCGCATCGTCCAGGAGTACACCCGGGAGGCCGGGGTGCGGAACCTGGACCGCGAGCTCTCCAAGGTGGCCCGCAAGGCGGCCAGGGAGTTCCTGGAAAAGCCCTGGGAGGGGGTGCGGGTGGTGGACGCGGAGGACCTCGAGGCCTACCTAGGCGTGCCCAAGTACCGCCCCGACCGGGCAGAGAAGGCCCCCCAGGTGGGGGCGGCCCAGGGCCTGGCCTGGACCCCTTACGGGGGGACCCTCCTCACCATAGAGGCCGTGGCCGTCCCCGGGACGGGCAAGGTGAACCTCACCGGGAACCTGGGGGAGGTGATGAAGGAGTCGGCCCACGCCGCCCTCACCTACCTCAGGGCCCATCGGGAGGAGTGGGGGCTCCCCGAGGGCTTCCACAAGGACTTTGACCTTCACATCCACGTACCCGAAGGGGCCACCCCCAAAGACGGCCCCTCGGCGGGGATCACCATGGCCACCGCCCTGGCGAGCGCCCTCACGGGCCGCCCGGTGCGCATGGACGTGGCCATGACGGGGGAGATCACCCTGAGGGGCAAGGTCCTCCCCATCGGCGGGGTGAAGGAGAAGCTCCTCGCCGCCCACCAGGCGGGGATCTACCGGGTGATCCTCCCCAAGGAGAACGCCCCCGAGCTCAAGGAGGTGCCGGAGGAGATCCTCAAGGACCTGGAGATCCTCTTCGTGGAGGAGGTGGGCGAGGTCTTAAGGCTCCTCCTCCTGCCTCCCCCGCCGCCGCCCCTCCCCGCCGATAGGCCCCAGCCCGGGGCGGGAGCCTAGGAGAGCACGGGGACGCCGAGGGGGGCCAAGGCCTCGGCCGAGCCTTCCTCGGGAGCGTAGGCCTCCAGGCGGAAGGAGGCGATGCCCGGCGTCCGGAGTTCCAGGAAGTAGAGCCCCTCGGGCAGGAGGAGGAGGTGGTCCATCCCCTCCTCCGGCAGGACCGTCCCCCAGAAGTAGTGGCCGGGGACCGCGCCGGGAAGAAAGCTCACCTCCCGCTCCGCGCCCCTGAGGCGAAGGGGGAAGGCCTCGAGGCTCGCCCCGAGGCCCAGGGGGAGTTCCTGGTGCACCTGCCCTCGCAGGCGGAGGAGGGTGGGCTCCGGGAGGCCAAGCTCCACCCCAACCCCCTCGCCCCCCAGGGAGACCAGGTGCACCTCCTCGAGGCCTTCCAGGATCCGGCGCCGCCCCAGGCCGACCCGCACCCGGGGCACGGAGGGAGGACGGGCCACAGCCCGGCGCCAACCCCTTAGCCGCGTCCCCAAAAGCCCCACGTCCACGGCCTCCCCCCCTTGGTGGCGGTGGTAGGCCTCGGCCACGGGGTCCCCGAGCCCGGCGAAAGCCTGGGCCAGCCTCCGGTGGAGGTGGGCCCGCTGCCCCGCCCCAAAGCCTGCGGCGAGGTAGGGGCGGAACTGGGGCTCGGTCAGGCGGTAGCGCCCGCCCTGAAAGGCGAGCCACCCCCGGTGTTCCAGCTCGTTCACCTCCTCCTGCAAGCCCAGGGCTTCCGCGAGCTCCGCCGGCCAAGGCCCGGGGTGCAGGCTCAGGACCTCCAGGGCCAGCCGTACCGCCAAGGGGAGGTAGCGGGCCTCGAGGGCCACTGCGGCCCGCACCCGCTGGGGCAGGGCCTCGGGACTTCCCATACTGAGGAGCTCCCGTAGCACCTCCACCCGTCCCCCGCTCCGCAAAAAGAAGCGGGCGGCCTCGAGGAAAGGCCGGTGGCGCAGAGGGCCGTCCCTCGCCTCCGGCCAGGAGAGGCGGGGCACCTCCTCCACGAAGGTGATCTCGGCGGGAAAGCGGGCCCTCAGGGCAAGGAGGAAGGCCGGGTCCTCCCCAAAGCGGCTCCGGGCCACCACCAGCACCTGTTCCGGGGCGGGGTGCAGCGCGAAGGCCAGCTCCTTCCCGGGCAGGGGCTCGCCGAAGTAGTACACCCCCGGGCCCTGGGGCCTCCCCTGGCGGAAGGGGAGGGAAAGCCGCTCCGAAAGCGCCCTGGCCACCTCCTCCCGCCCCGAGCCCGGAGGGCCGATGAGCACCACCAAGGCCGGAGGTCTGACCCCTTTCAGGCGCTCAGGGAAAGGAAGGGTTTCCTCCGCCTTTCCCCACCGGGCCCGCCACATCTGCACCCAGTCGGCAAAGGAGGGGGAAAGGTCCTCGAGGCCCTCCAAAGGGTCCCCGCCCGAGGCGGTACGGTCCAGCTCCACCCCGGGGGGCAGGGAGAGCACCGGCCCGCGCAGGGCCTCCTTCCCCAAGAAGGAGCGGAGGTGGGTGAGCTCGGCCCGCAGGTTCTGCAAGGCGGCCCCATGCCCCCAAAGGAGGTCCGCAAGCCTCTCCCTGCGCGTAGGGCCTTCCAGGGCGAGGTAGTAGAGGATCCCCAAGGCCTTCCGCCTCAGGGGCAGGGGCCCAAGAGGACCCGCTGCCTTGGCCGATCCGTAGAGGGGAAGCCGTACCCTGAACATGCCTTGCCACCGCTAAGCCAAACATAAAACGTCCCTGAAGCAGCCAAGCTCAACGTGCTTCCATCTTAGCGGATTCCGGTAAAGGACCTGTCAAAGGGCACATTCCACGCCGCACGCGTCCGGGCCTGGGGATCAAGTACCTCAAAGGGAAGGCCTGCAGAAGCCGGTGCTCCCTCCACACTGCCAAAGCCCAAGCCCTAGAGGCTTAAGGAAGCTCCCCCTTCCGATTGGCGTTCAGGAAGAGGTGCTCCCCGAAGCGGGCTAGTACCTCCTCCGCCGGAATATAGGTGGCCCCCGACACCTCCATCACCCGCCTCAGGAGGAAGTCCCCTTCCCGGATCTGCCTTTCCACCTGGGGCAGGCAGTCCTTGTGGTAGAGGGCCATGAGGGGCTCGGGGTGGCCCTCCGGGCCGTGGACCGCCACCACGGGATGGGGGGAGGCCAGGGCCTTCTCATAGAGGAAGTCCCAGTACTCCCGGGTGAGGAAGGGGAGGTCGGTGGCGGCCACCGCCACCCAGGGGAAGCGGGCGTGGTGGAGGGCCGAGTGGAGTCCCGAAAGGCTATCCGCCCCCGGAAGGAGGTCGGGGTAGACGGGGACGCCGAAGCCCTCGTAGGGGCGGTTGGCCACCAGGAAGCGCTCCGCCGCCCCCCTTAGGCTCTCCAGGACCCAGAGGAGGAGGGGCTTTCCCCGGTAGACGAAGAGGGCCTTGTCCTCCCCGAAGCGCCTCGAGGCTCCCCCCGCCAGCACCGCGCCCGAGTACACCCTCCAGTTTAAAGCCGGGAGGCGAGCCGCTCGGCGAGGAGGGGGGCGTGGAGGAAGCCCGTGGAGCCAAACCCCGTGAGGGCAAACCCACCCTCCACGGGGAAGAGGTGGGGCCCGGGAAGGCGGAACCTCGTCCCCCGCCAGCAGGAGACCACCCGGGGCCGGAACCCTACCAGGGCCTCGGCGCCCGCTAAAAGCCACTCCACCTCCCCTTCCGTGGGCGGGGGAAGGCGGTAGGCCTCCTCCCCGGGAAGGTAGCTCCCCCCGAGGGCGGACCCCGCCAGGTAGACCCGGTAGCTCACCGCCCGGGGAAAGCCTTCCCTAAGGGCGAGGACGAGGCCCGGGATGTGCCGCCCCTTTAGGCCTAGGAGGTGGGCCCCCCGGCCGCCCCCGGCATAGACCAGGACCTCCCCCCTGACCCTCACCCCTCCTTCCAGCTCCAGAAAAGGCGGAACCCACGCCCTCACGCGCCCCCTGAGGAGGGGAAGCCCCTGGGCGAGGCGGGCGAGGAGGGGTCTAGGCTCCAACCAAAAGGCCTCCTCCAGGACCACGCCCCCCGCCTCAAAGCGGTGCCTAAGGCCGGAAAGCCTTTCCGCCACCTTGGAGCGCTCGGCCTCAGGAACCGGGCGGAAGACCTCGAGGTGGAGCTCGGCGAAACGGGTGTAGAAGGCAAGGGCCCTCTCCAGAGCCTCCTCCCCCTCCTCCGCCAGGGTGAAGCGCTTGCCCCTCAGGGGGTTCACCAGGGCCACCGGGGTCCTGCTCGCCTCCCCCAGGTCCTCGGCCACCACCAGGACCCGCAGGCCTCGCTCCCAGAGGAGCCGGGCGAGGGCGAGCCCCGCCACCCCCGCCCCAAGGATCACCACCCCCGCTTCCCTCAGGGCCACGGCCGCCTTATACCTAGGCTCCAAAATCTCCCGGGGCCCGCATAGGGTCCCCCCCATGAAGCCGCCCGATGGACCGCACTTAGAACCGGAATCCCTCCCCCTCCCTCCGGCAGAGGCCCCGCTCCGAAAGCCCCTCCAAGAGGGCCCGGGCCTCGGCCTCGGGAAGGAAGGCCCGAAGGTCCTCGGGCCGCACCACCCCACCCCGCCGCCAGGCCTCCCTCATGGCGAGCCTTTCCAGGGCCTGCCGGGAAGGTCCCCGGGCGAGAAGCCCCCCTTGCCAGCGCCCAAGCCCCACATAGCCCAAGGCCCCGCCCAGGAGGGCCAGGAGGAAACCCACCCCCGTGAAGCGGGAGAGGGCGAAGAGGAGGAGGAAGAGGGCAGCCGCAGCGAAAAGGGGAAGGAGCCTGCCCATCCCGCCCCCTTAGGCCACGGGCAGGGGGATGGGGGCGGGTGCCCCGGCCCCCACCACCTCGCCAAAGAGCAGGTGGGGCGTGGCCTGCGTGATCTCCACCTGGTAGAGGCCGGGCGCGGGGGCCTGGGAGGCGGGAAGGAGCACGGGGTGGTTCCCCCGGTCGTGCCCCTGTACATACCCCTCCTCCTTGGCCTCGCCCCGCACCAGGACCTCCACCGTCTTCCCCACCCACCCCAGGTTCCGGCGGTAGCTCCACTCCTTTTGCTTCTCAATGAGGCGTTGCAGGCGCTCCACCTTCACCTCCCGGGGCAGGTCCTGGAAGTGCTTGTAGGCGGGGGTACCAGGACGGGGGGAGTAGATGAACATGTAGGCCTGGTCGTACCCCACCTCGTCGTAGAGGGAGAGGGTCTCCTGGAAGTCCTCCTCCGTCTCCCCCGGGAAGCCCACGATGATGTCGGTGGAGAGCACGGCATCGGGGAGCACCTCCCGGATCCTCCGGATCCGTTCCAGGTAGTGGGCCCGGCGGTACTCCCGGGCCATGCGGCGGAGCACCCGGTCCGAGCCGGACTGCACGGGCAGGTGGATGTAGCGGCAGATGGCGGGGGTCTCGGCGATGGCCTCGAGGATATCGTCGGTGAAGTTCACCGGGTGGCTGGTGAGAAAGCGCACCCGGGGGATGCCCATCCCGCCCACCATGCGGAGGAGCTCGGCGAAGGAGGGAAAGCCCGGCTGATCCTTGCCGTAGGAGTTCACGTTCTGGCCGAGGAGGGTGACCTCCACCACCCCCGCCTGCTTCAACCGCTCCACCTCCTTGAGGATGAGGTCGGGGTGGCGGGAGACCTCGGGGCCGCGGGTGGTGGGGACGATGCAGTAGGTGCAGTGGTGGTTGCACCCTCGGATGATGGTCACGTGGGCGGAAAGCGCCCCCTTGGGCGGCGGGGGGATGTAGTCCAGGAGGTCGTCGCGGAAGGTGAGGTCCCAGAACTTCTCGCTCGCCTTCAGGGCCTCAGGGAGGGAGGTGAGGGCCCCGGGGCCCAGAAGGACGTCCACCCCGAACTTCCGGGCCATCTGCTGGCCCTCGTCCAGCTGGGCCAGGCACCCCATCAGGCCGATGAGCAGGCCCCGCCTCTCCTTCTCCTTGCGGAGCTTGCCCAAAAGGGAGCGCACCTTCTCCACGGGCTTACCCCGCACGGCGCAGGTATTCACCAGGACAAAGTCCGCCTCCTCCACCGTGTCCACCAGCTCCCAGCCCAGGCTCACGAGCTCGCTGGCCACCAGGTGGGAGTCGTACTCGTTCATCTGGCATCCGTAGGTGATGATGTGGGCGCGCATCTTCCCTCCAGGGCGACCGGGGGGATCCCGGGCCCGTCCCTTCAGTGTAGCAAGAAAGGCCCCCACCTCGAGGGGCCCCCTGGTGGCGGCGGTGGGACTCGAACCCACGACACCACGATTATGAGTCGTGTGCTCTGACCACCTGAGCTACGCCGCCCGGCGCCAGGCAACCCCCATCATAGGGGAGAGCGGGTCTTCGGTCAACACGGCGTTTTTCCGGAGCCCGCATGGGGCGGCCTCACACAATGCCCCGCTCCCGCAGGGGCTTTCCTTCCCGAAAGCGGCTTAGGCGGAAGGGCCCGATGTCCAGGGTTTGAGCCTGGCCGTAGGCCACCTCCTCCGCCATGAGGCGGCCCACCATGGCCGCCTGCTGCACCCCGTGCCCGGAGAAGCCTGCCGCCACCAGAAGCCCCTCCTCCACGAAGCCCAAGATGGGGTTGTGGTCCGGGGTCACCTCGTAGTAACCCCACCAGCTTGCCCTTGGGTCCAGGGAAAGCCCCTCCAGGAAGGGGAAGCGGGCGAGGCCGGCCTCAAGGGTAGGCCCGAGCCAACTCCAGTCCATCCCCTCCCGGAAGCCCGGGGGTTCCTTGGGATTGGAGCGGCCGAAGAGGAGGCGGAGGCCTTCGGAGCGCAGGTAGAAGCCCGTGGCGAGGTCTATGGTGAGAGGGAAGGCGTGGGGAAAGGGCGCGGGGGCGGTGGCGAAGACCATGCGGCGCACCGGGTAGATGGGGATCTCCAGGCCCAAACGCCTTCCCACCTCCCCCGTCCAGGCCCCGGTGGCGAGGAGAAGGTAGGGGGCCTCGTACCGCCCCTTGGGCGTCTCCACCCGCCAAAGCCCCCCCTCCCGCCGGGCGGAGAGGAAGGCTTCCGAAAAGCGCACCTCCGCCCCCAGGCGCCTGGCCTCCCGCAGGTAGAAGGCCGTGGCCCCGTGGGGGTCTATGGTCCCGTCCATGGGGCCATAGGTGGCGAAGGCCAGCCCCTCCTCCCTAAAAGGCACCCGCTTCCTGGCCTCCTCCAGGGAGAGCCGCTCCACAGGCACCCCCAGGGCCTTCTGCGTCCGGAGGGCCTCCTCCTGGGCCTCCCTAAGGGCCTCGGGCACCAGGAAGAGGTAGCCCGTGGGGCGGTAGGCGGCCTCGGGGATCCTCTGGTACTCCAGGATGGAGTGGTAGGAGAGGAGGACGTTCAGGGGCTCGGAGAACTGCACCCGCACCCCCGCGGCGCTCCGGCCTGTGGAGCCTTGGGCGAAGGTGGCCTCCTTCTCCAGGAGGAGGACCTCGAGCCCCCTCTCCGCCAGGCGGTAGGCCGAGGCCGCCCCTACGATCCCCGCCCCCACCACCACTACCCGGGCCACACCCCGAGTCTACAGGGCCTTAGCCCCGTGGTGTAGTGTAAGAGGGGGCGCTTCCGCCCCCGGAGGTGAACCCATGCCCCTGATCACCACGGAAACCGGCAAGAAGATGCACGTCCTCGAGGACGGGCGCAAGCTCATCACCGTGATCCCCGGAGACGGCATCGGGCCCGAGTGCGTGGAGGCCACCCTAAAGGTCCTCGAGGCGGCCAAGGCCCCCTTGGCCTACGAGGTACGAGAGGCGGGGGCGAGCGTCTTCCGGCGGGGCATCGCCTCGGGCGTTCCCCAGGAGACCATTGAGTCCATCCGCAAGACCCGGGTGGCCCTGAAGGGTCCTTTGGAAACCCCGGTGGGCTACGGGGAGAAGAGCGCCAACGTCACCCTAAGGAAGCTCTTTGAGACCTACGCCAACGTCCGCCCCGTGCGGGAGTTCCCCAACGTCCCCACCCCCTATGCGGGCCGGGGCATAGACCTCGTGGTGGTGCGGGAGAACGTGGAGGACCTTTACGCCGGGATTGAGCACATGCAGACCCCGAGCGTGGCCCAGACCCTCAAGCTCATCTCCTGGAAGGGGTCGGAGAAAATCGCCCGCTTCGCCTTTGAGCTGGCCCGGGCCGAGGGGCGGAAGAAGGTCCACTGCGCCACCAAGTCCAACATCATGAAGCTCGCCGAGGGGACCCTGAAGCGGGCCTTTGAGAAGGTGGCCCAGGAGTACCCCGAGATAGAGGCGGCCCACATCATCGTGGACAACGCCGCCCACCAGCTGGTAAAAAGGCCCGAGCAGTTTGAGGTGATCGTCACCACCAACATGAACGGGGACATCCTCTCCGACCTCACCTCGGGGCTCATCGGGGGCCTGGGCTTCGCCCCCTCGGCCAACATCGGCAACGAGGTGGCCATCTTTGAGGCCGTCCACGGCTCCGCCCCCAAGTACGCTGGGAAGAACGTCATCAACCCCACCGCGGTCCTCCTCTCCGCGGTGATGATGCTCCGCTACCTCGAGGAGTTCGCCACGGCGGACCTTATAGAGAACGCCCTCCTCTACACCCTCGAGGAGGGCCGGGTCCTCACGGGGGACGTGGTGGGCTACGACCGGGGGGCCAAGACCACGGAGTACACCGAGGCCATCATCCAGAACCTGGGTAAGACCCCAAGGAAAACCCAGGTACGGGGCTACAAGCCCTTCCGCCTGCCCCAGGTGGACGGGGCCATCGCCCCTATCGTCCCCAGGAGCCGCCGGGTGGTGGGGGTGGACGTCTTCGTGGAAAGCGACCTCCTGCCCGAGGCCCTGGGGAAGGCCCTGGAGGACCTCGCCGCGGGCACCCCCTTCCGGCTCAAGATGATCTCCAACCGGGGCACCCAGGTCTACCCGCCCACCGGCGGGCTCACGGACCTGGTGGACCACTACCGCTGCCGCTTCCTCTACACGGGAGAGGGGGAGGCCAAGGATGCAGAGATTTTGGACCTTGTAAGCCGGGTAGCGAGCCGCTTCCGCTGGATGCACCTGGAAAAGCTCCAGGAATTTGACGGCGAGCCCGGCTTCACCAAGGCCCAAGGGGAAGACTAAGGCCAACCCATGCCGGCATGGGGCCCCCGCCTAGACCAGGGCGAAGCGGGCCTCGAGGCCCGGAAGGTCCGCCTCCAGGAAGCGGAGGCGGACCTCGGCGTTCAGGGGGAGGGGCCCGGAGAGGGCCACCTGGGCGGAAAGCCCGAGCTCGGGAAGGAGGAAGACCCCCTGCCCGCCCCGCCTCTCCACCAGGACGCCCGGGCCCTCATAGCCTTCCTCCATCAGGTAGAGGAGGGTCCGGTGGAGCTTGCTCCGCCTTTCCGCCTCCCGCACCAGGTCGGCCACCGCCTCCGCCGCCCCCACCCTCTCCAGGACCTCGGCCTGGGAGAGGGACCTTTCCCCCTTAAGCCAGGCCCTGAGCTGCTGGTGGGCCACCAGGTCTAGGTAGCGCCGTAAGGGGCTCGTCACCTGGGCGTAGAGGGGAAGGCCAAGGCCCCTGTGGGGGGCGGGGACCGCTTTGAGCTGGGCCCTTTTCAAGGCCTTCCTTTGCTCCCACATGGCGGCGAGGCCCTCCCCCTCCACCCGCCTTCCGGGGGCCTCCTGGGTGGCGAAGGGGATGGGAAGCCCCTCCCTTAGGGCGAGGTGGGCGGCGGCATACCCTGCGAGGAGCATGGCCTCCCGCACCCAGATGCGGCTTGCGTAGGGGGGAAGGGGGGTAATCCGGACCTCCTCCCCCTCCACCCGCACCTTGACCTCGGGGAGGTGGATCTCTAGGGCGCCCGCGGCGAGGCGCCTCGCCCGGAAGGCCTCGGCGAGCTCCTTAAGGGGCTCCAGGGCCGCCACCTCCAGGGCCTCCCGGTAGGTGAGGCGCCTCACCCGCACCCAGGAGGGGTAGACCCTTTCCTCCAGGACCTCTCCCTCCTCGGAGACCCAAAGCTCAAAGGTGAGGGCCGGGGAGACCTCTCCTAGGCCCAGGCCGAGCGCCTCGGTGACCGCGGGGGGAAGCATGGGCACCGTGCCCTCGGGGAGGTAGAGGTTCGCCCCTCGGCGCAGGGCCTCCCGGTCCAGGGGGCTTCCCGGCGCCACCAGGGCCGCCACGTCGGCCACATGGACGAAAAGCCGAAAGCCCCCCTCCACCCGCTCGGCGTAGACGGCGTCGTCCGGGTCCTCGCTCCCCTCGTCGTCTATGGCGAAGGCCGGGAGCGGGGTGAGGTCGGCCCGCGCCTCCTCGGGGAGGGGGGGGACGGGGAGGTCAGGGGGCAGGAGGGGAAGGCCGAGCCGCCTCGGGTGGGGGTTCTCCCTCTTCCAGAGGCCCAGGCGGAGGAGGAAGGCGTGGGCAGCCTCCGGGGCCTCGGGAAGGCCCAGGGCCCTCAGCACCCGGCTTTCCCGCCTTTCCCCGTAGGCCAGGGCCTCCACCTCGGCAAGGAGGGGGCGGTCCTCGGGAAGGAAGCCTCCCTTTCGGAAGCGCTCCAGGGCCTCCTGGAAGGCCCGCTCTCGCTCCGCCCGTTTCCTCTCCGCCTCCTCGAGGGCTTGAAGCTCCGCCCGGGTGCGGGCCCGCACCCGCTCCCCTTCCAGGACGAAGCGCTCCCCCGCCTTGGCGAGGAGGTAGGCCCCGTAGGCGGCCTCCGGGGTATAGGCCCCGTAGACCAGCTCGGCAAGCTCCCTTAGGCTCACGGTCCCGCCCTCCAGAAGCTCCCAGGCGGCTTCCTCCTCCCCCTTGGGGACCTTCAGGCCCAAGGAGGCAGGCCCCGGGTGCAGGAAGAGGACGTCCTTGGGGCGGACCCTCTGCCTTTCGCCCCCCTCCAGGGTGAGCTCCAAGCGGCCTTCCCTTTCCTCGGCCAGAGCGGGCCTCCCTTTGTAGATGACGAGCGCGGCCACGCCCTCTAGCTTAAGGGCCAAGGAGGCCAAGCCCTTAAGCTAGGGACGAGGGGGTAGCCCATGACCGTAGACCTAAACGCGGATGCCGGGGAGTCCTACGGCGCTTTCACCTACGGCCACGACCAGGAAATTTTCCCCTGGGTGAGCTCCGTCAACCTGGCCTGCGGCTTCCACGGGGGAAGCCCGGACCGGATGCTGGAGGCCGTCCGCCTGGCCAAGGCCCACGGGCTGGCCATCGGGGCCCACCCCGCCTTCCCCGACCTGGCGGGCTTCGGCCGGAGGGAGATGGCCCTCCCCCCCGAGGAGATCTACGCCCTCGTCCTCTACCAGGTGGGCGCCCTCCACGCCTTCCTGCGGGCGGAGGGGCTCTCCCTGCACCACGTGAAGCCCCACGGGGCGCTTTACCTCCAGGCCTGCCGCCACCGGGACACGGCCCGGGCCATCGCCCTGGCCGTGCAGGCCTTTGACCCGAAGGTGCCCCTGGTGGTCCTGCCGGGGACCGTCTACGAGGAGGAGGCGCGGAAGGCGGGGCTCAGGGTCGTCCTCGAGGCCTTCCCCGAAAGGGCCTACCTCCGAAACGGCCAGCTCGCCCCCCGCCACCTGCCCGGCTCCTGGATCGTAGACCCCGAGGAGGCCGCGCGGAGGGCGGTGCGCATGGTCTTGGAGGGCCGGGTGGAGGCCCTGGACGGGGGCGAGGTGCCGGTGAGGGCCGAGACCCTCTGCCTCCACGGGGACAACCCCAACGCCCCTCAGGTGGCCAAGGCGGTGCGGGAGGCCCTGGAGAAGGCGGGTGTGGAGGTGAGGGCGTATTGAGCGCCCGCCTGGAGGGCGGGAAAAGGGTATCCTTGGGGCGTGGAGTGGGACCTTTCGGACCTCTATGCCTCCCCGGAGGACCCCGGGCTATGGGCGGACCTGGACCGGGCCCTCGCCCTGGCGGAGGGGCTTTCCCCGGAGGACCTCTTGGACCCAGAGCGGGCGGAAGGCCTCTTCCGCCGCTACGAGGAGGCTCTGGAAAAGGCCTATAAGCCCCTGAACTACGCGAGCCTCTACTTCGCCACGAGGACCCAGGACCCCGGGGCCAAGGCCCTGTTGGACCGGGTAAGGAACCGGTTCACCGAGGTCAAAAACCGCCTCGTGCCCCTGGAGGTGGCCCTGAGGAACCTCCCCGAGGAGGCCTTCTTGCGCCTCCTAGATCACCCGGGCCTCAAAGACCTCCACCACTTCCTGAGGAGGCAGAGGGCCTACGCCCCCCACACCCTCTCGGCGAAGGAGGAGGAGCTCCTTAACCTCAAGGCCCTGGTGGGCAGGAACGCCTGGAGCCAGTTCTACACCGAGTACACCGGCCGCTTCCGCTTCCAGGTGGGGGGGAAGGAGCTCACGGAGATGGAGGTGCGGGCCCTCCGCCGCGACCCAAGCCCAGAGGTGCGCCGGGAGGCCCACCGGGCCCTTTACGGGAAGCTTTGGGAGGAAGCCCCCACCTTAAGCGCCGTCTTCAACGCGGTCTACCTGGACTACCTGCAGGAGCTCAGGCTCCGGAACTACCGCCACCCCCTGGAGCCCGTGGCCCTCCGGGACGAGGTAGAGGTGCGGGACATTGAGGCCCTCTTGGAGGCCACGGAGAGCTTCTATCCCCTGGTGGAGCGCTACTACCTGTGGAAGGCGAGGCGGCTCGGCCAGGAGAAGACCCCAAGCGAGGACCTGCTGGCGCCTTTGGGAGAGAAGCCCAAGGTGCCCTTTGAGGAGGCGAAGGCCCTGGTCCTCGAGGCCTTCCGCCGCTTTTCCCCCGAGGTGGAGGCCATCGCCCGCGAGTTCTTTGCAAGGCGGTGGCTGGACGTCTACCCGAGGCCCGGGAAGCGGGGCGGAGCCTTCTGCAGCGGGGGGCTTCCCTCCACCCACCCCTACGTCCTCCTCAACCACACGGACGACCTGGACAGCGCCCACACCTTAGCCCACGAGCTCGGGCACGGGGTGCACTTCTACCTCGCCCGCCAGCAGCGCCTCCTCAACTTCGGGGCCTCCACCCCCCTGGCCGAGACGGCCAGCGTCTTCGCCGAGATCCTCCTGGACGACCTCCTCCTGGAGAGGCTTTCCGGGGAGGAAAAGACCCTCCTCCTCGCCGAGCGGGTGGAGGACGCCATCGGCACCCTCTTCCGCCAGGTGATGTACACCTTCTTTGAAAGGCGAAGCCTCGAGGCCCGACAGGAGGCCGCCCTCTCCCCGGAGGCCTTCCACCAGGTCTGGCAGGAGGAGCAGGAAAGGCTCTACGGGAAAGCCGTGGCCTGGACGGCGCTGGATCGGGCGGCCTGGGCGGGTATTCCCCACTTCGTCCACTACCGCTTCTACACCTACAGCTACGCCCTGGGGTACCTGGTGGTCCTCGCCCTCTACGGCCGCTACCAGGAGGAAGGCCGGGCCTTCGTGCCCAGGTACCTGGAGGTCCTGAAGGCCGGGGAAAGCCAAAGCCCGAGGGAGATCCTGAGGCGGGCCGGGGTGGAGCCCTTCACCGACCGCTTCTTTGCGGAGGGGTTCCGGGTCCTGGAGTCTTGGCTCAAGGCCCTCCCCTAGGCGAGAATGGGGGGATGGACCTCATCTACCGCCCTGAGCGCTACCCCTTTCTTACCCAGGACCTCCCCGGGGTAGGCGGGGAGATCCGGGTGGAGCCCGAGGACTTCCAGGTGGAGGAGATCCCCGCCTACCTCCCCAAGGGGGAGGGGGAGCACCTCTACCTCTTCCTGGAGAAGGAGGGGCGCACCACCCGGGAGGTGGTGGAGTTCCTGCGGGACGAAGTGGGGGTACCCGAGAAGGAGATCGGGGTGGCGGGCCTCAAGGACAAGCACGCCCGCACCCGCCAGTGGCTCTCCCTCCCCAGGCGGTACGAGGACGCCCTCTGCCTTTTGGAGAACCTAAAGGGGGTGAGGCTTCTTGAGGCCCACCTCCACCCCCATAAGCTCAGGACCGGGCACCTCAAGGGAAACCGCTTCCGCGTCCTCATCCGTAATCCCAAGGGGGGCCTCCCCGAGGCGGAGGCGGTCCTTAGGCGCCTCGCGGAGAAGGGCGTCCCCAACTACTACGGCCCCCAGCGCTTCGGCCTGGGCGGCCTCAACCCGGTCCGGGGCTACCGGTTGGTGAAGGAGGGGAAGGGCCGGGGGACCCCCTGGCTCAAGCGCTTCCTCATCGGAAGCCTCCAGAGCCTCCTCTTCAACGACTGGGTGGCCCTGAGGCTGGAGCGGGGCCTCTACGACCGGGTGGTCCCCGGGGACTGGGCCAAGAAGCACGACACCGGGGGGGAGTTCCTGGTGGAAGACCCGAAGGAGGCGGAGCGCGCCCTAAGGCTTGAGATCAGCGCCACCGGCCCCCTCTTCGGCAAGAAGTACCCCGAGGCCCAAGGGGAGGCGAGGGCCCTGGAGGACGAGGTCCTCGCCCAATACGACCTCAGGCGGGAGGAGTTTAGGGCGCGCAAGGGCGCAAGGCGGCCGGTAAGGGTGCCCCTTAAGGAGTGGCAGGTGGAGGAGGCCAAAGAGGGCCTCTGGCTAAGCTTCTCCCTTCCCAAGGGGAGCTACGCCACCAGCCTCCTCCGGGAGGTGATGAAGAAAGAGGTGGACACGCCCAAGGAGGCGGAGGAGGAGGCCTAGGCCCCGCGAAACCCCTCCCCGAGGAGGAAGCCCCCCACGAGGTCCAAGACCTCTGCCGGCGCCTCCCAGGGCACCAGGTGCCCTGCCTCGTCCACCGCGAAGCGGAGGGCCTCCCCCTTGGCGAAGTCGGCCACCTTGGCCCCGTGAAGGGGGGGCGTGAAGGCGTCCAGGGCCCCCTGGACCACGAGGACCCGGGCCCTCGTGCCCCGCAGCCAGCGCCTCTCATCCTCCAGGGCCTCGAGGCGCCCAAGCCACTGCCAAAGCCCCGCCTCGCTCAGGCCCTCCTTCCAGGCCTCGTAGACCTCCTCGCTCCCCGCGCTTAAGGCCCCGAAGAAGAGGGCCCGGCCCACCCGGGCGAACCCCTCCACCCCGCCTTGCTCCAGGCCGAAGCGGAGGGCGGAAAGCCGGGCGGAAAGCAACGCGTCCCGGAAAAGGACCGGGGAGAGGAGGACGAGGCTTCTCGCCTCCTCGCGGAAGGCCACCTTTAGGGCGTCCAGGGCCCCCTCGGCGAAGGCGACGAGGTGGAGGCCCTCCTCCGCAGGAAGGCCTTGCAAGAACTCCAGGCCCGCCGGAGGGGCCAAAAGGCCGGGGAAGAGCCGGATCTCCCCCACAGCCCCTTTATACTTCAAGGCATGGACGCACAGGCCCTCCTGGAGCGGGAGACCCTGGACAAGACCCTGGGGGTGCGCTACCTGAGGGTAGAGAAGGACGAGGTGGTGGCGGAGCTTGCGGTGGTCCCCCGGGTCCACCAGCCCTTCGGCTTCCTCCACGGGGGGGCCACGGTGGCCCTGGCGGAGAGCGTGGCCAGCCTGGGCGGGCTCCTCCACTGCCCCCCGGGGCACGCCGCCTTCGGCCTGGAGATCAACTGCAACCACATCCGGAAGAAGCGGGAAGGGACGATCCGGGCCGTGGGAAGGCCCCTGCACGTGGGCCGCACCACCCAGGTCTGGGAGGTCAAGGTCTACGACGAGGAGGAACGCCTCGTGGCGGCGAGCCGCTGCACCCTGGCCGTGGTGCCCTTAGAACCAGCTAAGGAGCCAGCCTAGCCAGTTCCCGCCCAGGAAGCCCTCGTCCCCAAGCAGCCAGAGGTCCCGGTGCCGGTCCAGGCCCAAGGGAACGGCCTCGAGGCCGAACCCGCCGTCCCAGTCTGTGCCCAGCCCCACCCGCCCTGGGCCCATCACGGCCTCGGCGTGGGCCCGGTGGCGCAGGAAGGCCTCTAAGGGAAGCCGCGGCATCCCCCGCCGCCAGCTGGAGTCCAGGAAGGCGTTAAAGGGCACGAGGCCCAAAACCCCCTCCCGCCCGGCCAGGGCCCGGAGGAGGTCGTCGGAGAAGTGCCTCTCCGAGGGCACCAGGGCCCGGCAGTTGGCGTGGGTGGCGGCCACGGGCCCCCCGTAGGCCTCCAGGGCCTCCCAGGCCGCCTCCTCCGCCAGGTGGGAAAGGTCCAGGGCCACGCCCAAGGCGGCCATCTCCCCAAGGAGGGCCCTCCCCGCCTCCGTGAGGGGCCCAGGCTCGGCATTCCCCCCGGCGTAGGCGTTTTTCGTGGCCCAGGTGAGGGAGAGGAGCCTCAGGCCCCGCCTACGCCACGCTCTTAAGGCCCCGGGAGTGGGAAGGGGGTGGGCCCCCTCCATGAGGAGGACGAGCCCCAAAACGCCGTCCTCGGGAAAGCGCTCCAGGTGGGCCTTGAGGTCGTCCCTCTCCCTCAGGATCCGCACCAGGCCCCGCCCTTCCCAGGCCTCGTAGAGGGCGAGCTGGGCCCAGGCCTCGTCCTCGTATTCCCCGGGGGGCACCCCTTGCGGGTCCACGAAAAGGGTGGCAAAGGCCAGGGCGACCCCCGCCTCCTGGAGGCTCGGAAGGGTGACCAGGGGGGTTTCGGGGTGAGGGTCTTGGGCGCGGAGGGCCTCGAGGGGGAGGGTGAGGTCGCGGCCTAAGGCCCTGGCGTTCCAGGCCAGGTCCAGGTGGGCGTCCACCAAAAGGGGCACGGGAAAAGTCTACAATGGAGGCCGTGCGGCTCGAGGACCTTCCCCCTCTCCCCGAGGCGCCCGGCGTCTACCTGTGGAAGCGGGGGGAGGAAGTGCTCTACGTGGGCAAGGCCAAAAGCCTCCGCGCCCGGGTGAAAAGCTACTTCCACGCCGAGGGGAAGGCAAGGCGCATCGCCCAGGAGGCCACGGGCCTGGACTTCATCGCCACCCGGGACGAGGTGGAGGCCCTCCTCTTGGAGGCCAACCTCATCAAGGCCCACCGCCCCCCCTACAACGTCCTCCTCAAGGACGACAAGCACTACCCCTTCCTCAAGCTCACCCAGGAGCCCTTCCCTACCCTTCTCGTGGTGCGGCGGGTGGAGGAGGACGGGGCCAAGTATTACGGCCCCTTCCCCGAGGCGGGGGCCCTCCGCCGCATCAAGACCCTCATTGACCGCCTTTTCCCCTTGCGCAAGAACTCGGGCTACCCCATGCGGAAGAGGCGCTACCCCTGCCTCAACTACAGCATGGGCCGCTGCCTCGCCCCCTGCGTGGGCCTGGCCGACCCCGAGGCCTACCGCGAGGCGGTGCGCCAGGTGGAGGCGGTCCTGGAGGGGCGGGTGGACGGCCTTCTCGCCGAGCTGGAGACCCGGATGCGGGAAGCGGCCAAGAAGCTTGAGTTTGAGCGCGCGGCCGAGCTCCGGGACCAGATGGAGGCCCTAAGGGCCTTCTTCTCCACCGCGCAGCAGGCCTTTGACCCGGAGTTGGGCGACCTGGACTTCCTGGGGATGGCCCGCTCGGGGGCCCTGGCCGTGGTCCAGCTCTACCAGGTGCGCTCCGGGCGCATCCTCGGCCGCATCAGCCGGGTGGTGGAGAAGGAAGAGGCCCAGGAGGAGGAGATCCTCTGGGCCTTCCTCCGAGAACACTACCTCGAGGCCTCCCCCCTGCCCTCCCAGGTCCTCCTCCCCTTCCCCCTGGAGGACCTGGACAGCCTCGCCGAGCTCCTCCGGCGCCGCGCCGGGCGCAAGGTGGAGCTCAAGGTGCCCAGGCGGGGGGAGAAGCAGAGGCTTCTGGAGCTCGCCCAGCGGAACGCCCGCCTCGCCCTGGAGGCGGAGCTCAAGCTCTTGGAGAAGCGGGGGGACCACCCGGCCCTTAAGGCCCTCCAGGACCTCCTCGGGCCCTCCACGCGCCCCTTCCGCATAGAGGGCTACGACGTGAGCCACCTCCAGGGCCAGGCCCGGGTCTTCTCCCTGGTGGCCTTTGAGGGGGGGAGGCCCAAAAAGGCGGAGTACCGCAGGATGCGCCTAGGTTCGGGGAACGACGACTACGCCGCCATGGAGGAAGGCGTATACCGCCGCTTCACGGGAAGCCTCAAGGACCTTCCCCTCCCCGACCTCCTCCTCATTGACGGGGGCTTAGGCCAGGTACGCGCGGCAGAGAAGGCCCTGGAAAGGGCCGGGCTCAGGCTTCCCCTGGTGGGCCTCGCCAAGGGGGAGGAGGTCCTGGTGACCCCGGAAGGAAGGGAGCTCCGCCTCCCCCTCACCCACCCGGCCCTCCAGCTCCTCATCCACGTGCGGGATGAGGCCCACCGCAATGGCCTCCGCTATCACCAGAAGAAGCGCACCGAGGAGGCCCTGAAGGTCCTCGCCGGGATCCCCGGGATCGGGGAAAGGCGGAGGCGGCTCCTTTTGGAGCGCTACGGGGGGCTTAGGGCCCTCAAGGAGGCCCCCTTGGAGGAGCTCGCCAGGCTTCCCGGGATGAGCCTGAAGGCGGCCCAAGCTCTCAAGGAAGCCCTGGAAAGCGGACCTGAACGGGCCTAAGCCTCCCCTCCCTCGAGCCATCCCCCAGCTGGCCGAAGCGGTTGTCCCCCCAGGCGAAAACGCTCCCGTCCGAGCGAAGGGCGAGGCTGTGGGCGTCCCCCGCCCCCACCGCCACCACCCCCTCCAGGCCCTCCACCCTCCGGGCCTCGAGGCGCCCCTCCTGGGTGCCGTCCCCCAGCTGGCCCTCCTCGTTCTCCCCCAGGGCATACACGCGGCCGTCCTCCCCCAGGACCAGGAGGTGGGCCCGGCCCGCGGCCAGGGCGCGGGCCCGGGGCAGGCCCTCCACCTTGCGGAAGGTGGCGCTGTCCAGACCCGTGATCCAGACGCTCCCGTCCTGAAGCAAGGCGGCAGTGAAGCTGCCCCCGCCCACGGCAAGCCGCACCCTCTCCAGGACCTTCACCGGCCTCGGGCTGGACTCCACGGTGCCCGTGCCCAGCTGGCCGGAAAGGTTGCTGCCCCAGGCGTAGAGGTCCCCTCCCTCCGTCCAGGCCAGGCTATGGAAGTAGCCCGCGGCGACCCCCACCACCAGGGGCAGGCCCTCTACGGGGAGAAAGCGGTTTCGCGACCTTTCTCCGGACTCCCCAAGCTGCCCCTCCTCGTTGGACCCCGCGGCGTACACCCTTCCCTCGGGGCTAAGGAGAAGGCTATGGGTGTAGCCTGCGGCCAGGGCCTTGGCAGGAAGAGGAAGGGGCACGGGCTTCCCCTTACTGGCAAAAGTGCCGTCCCCAAGTTGCCCCCGCTCGTTGTGCCCAAACCCGAGCGCTTTCCCCTCGGGAAGCAGGACCAGGGTGTGGAGGCTCCCCACGGCCACCCCCAGAACCCCCTCCAGCACCCGAAGGGGCCTCGTCCGGTTGAGGAATGAACCGTCCCCCAGCTGGCCGTCGTACCCCCAACCCCAGACCCAAAGCGCCCCCCCTACCACTGCGGCGCTGTGCCCCTGCCCTCCCCCAAGAAGCCCCTGGCCTAGGGCGAGGCCCAACCCCAGAGCGAACCCCAGCAAGCGCCTCCCCATACCCCAAGCTTAACCGGGGCGCCCTAAACGCCGCTTAAGGGTATGATGACCCCCTGATGGTGCGCCGCGCCCTGGAGGAAGCCGTCCACGAGGCCCTAAAGGAGCTGGGCCTGGACCTGAGGCCCAAGGTGGCCCGGGCCCCCAAGGACAAGCCGGGGGACTACGGGGTCCCCCTCTTCGCCCCCGCCAAGGCCCTGAAGAGGCCTCCCCAGGCCCTCGCGGAGGAGCTGAAGGCCCGCTTGAAGCTGCCCCCCTTCGTGGAGGAGGCCATCCCCGTGGGGGGGTACCTTAACTTCCGGCTCCGCACCGAGGACCTCCTCAAGGAAGCCCTCCGCCCCAAGGGTCCCCTTCCCAGGCGGGAGGGCCTGGTCCTCATGGAGCACACCTCGGTGAACCCCAACAAGGAGCTCCACGTGGGCCACCTGCGCAACATCGTCCTGGGGGACAGCCTGGCCCGGATCCTGGCCTACGCAGGGCGGGAGGTGTTGGTCCTGAACTACATCGACGACACCGGACGCCAGGCGGCGGAAACCCTCTTCGCCCTAAAGCACTACGGCTTGGAATGGGACGGGAAGGAGAAGTACGACCACTTCGCGGGCCGGGCCTACGTGCGCCTGCACCAGGACCCCGAGTACGAGAAGTTGCAGCCCGCCATTGAGGAGGTCCTCCACGCCCTGGAACGGGGGGAGCTGAGGGAGGAGGTAAACCGGATCCTCCTGGCCCAGATGGCCACCATGCACGCCCTTTCGGCCCACTACGACCTCCTGGTCTGGGAGTCGGACATCGTCCGGGCAGGGCTTCTGGAGAAGGCCCTCGAGGTTTTGCAGCAAAGCCCCCATGTCTTCCGGCCCAAGGAAGGCAAGTACGCCGGGGCCCTGGTGATGGACGCCAGCCCCTTCATCCCGGGCCTCGAGGACCCCTACTTCGTCCTGGTGCGCTCCGGGGGGGCCGCCACCTACTACGCCAAAGACATCGCCTTCCAGTTCTGGAAGATGGGGCTTTTGGAGGGGCTCCGGTTTAGGCCCTACGAGAACCCCTACTACCCGCGCCTCCGGACCAGCGCCCCCGAGGGGGAGCCCTACACCCCCAAGGCGCGGGAGACCATCAACGTCATTGACGTGCGCCAGAGCCACCCCCAGGCCCTGGTGCGCACCGCCTTGGCCCTGGCAGGGCACCCGGAGCTCGCCGAGGGGGCCTTCCACCTGGCCTACGAGACGGTCCTCCTGGAGGGCAGGCAGATGTCGGGAAGGAAGGGCCTCGCCGTGAGCGTGGACGAGGTCCTGGAGGAGGCCACCCGCCGGGCCCTCCTGGTGATAGAGGAGAAGAACCCCGAGCACCCCGACAAGGAGGGGGCGGCCCGGATGGTGGCCCTGGGGGCGATCCGCTTCGCCATGGTGAAGACGGAGCCCAAGAAGCAGATAGATTTCCGCTACGAGGAGGCCCTCTCCTTTGAAGGGGACACGGGCCCCTACGTCCAGTACGCCCACGCCCGGGCCCACGCCATCCTGCGCAAGGCGGGGGCATGGGGGAGGCCCGACTTCGCCCAAGCCACCCCCTACGAGAGGGCCCTGGCCCTGGCCCTTCTGGACTTTGAGGAGGCGGTGCAGGAGGCCGCCGAGGAGAGGACCCCCCATGTCCTCGCCCAGTACCTCCTGGACCTGGCGGGAAGCTGGAACGCCTACTACAACGCCAAGGAGGAAGGCCGCCCGGCCACCCCCGTCCTCACCGCCCCGGAGGGCCTGAGGGAGCTCCGGCTGGAGCTGGTGAAGAGCCTGCAGGAAACCCTGAGGGCGGGCCTTGGGCTCCTGGGGATTCCGGCCCCTGAGGTAATGTAAGGCCATGCGACCCCTCTTCCTGGCCTTCGCCCTCCTCGCCCTCGCCCTGGGCCAGCGCCTCGTCTCCCCCGAGGAGGTGGCCCGGAGCCAGGTCATCAAGAAGGCCCTCCCCGCGGTGGTGCGGGTGCAGGGCACCTCCCCCACCGCAGGCGAAGGGGGGGTGATGGGCACGGGCTTCTTCGTCAGCCCCTTCCGGGTGGTGACCAACTACCACGTGGTCCAGGACCTGGCGGAGATCACCCTGCGCCTCTACGATGGGCGCACCGTCCTGGCGGAGCGCTTCGCCGTGGACCCCGGGATAGACCTGGCCCTCCTCACGGTCCGGGGGGTGCAGGCCCCGGGGGTCTTGGGCTTCAGCAAGACCCCGAGCTCAAGCCTCCCCTTGGGGATGGGGGTGGTCCTGGTGGGCTTCCCCTACGGTCAGGGCCCCCTGGCCTCCTACGGCATCCTGGCGGGCCTCGGCCCCCTCGAGGTGGCCACCCCGGACCCGAGCATCGGAACCGAGGTGGGGGAGTACCTCTTCACCGACGCCCCCCTCACCGTGGGCAACTCGGGAAGCCCCCTGCTGAACCTTCAGGGCGAGGTGATCGGGGTGGTGGCGGACGTGGTGGGCGGGCCCTCGGGGGTAGGAGGGATCGGGGTGGCCATCCCCGCCGAGCTCGCCGCCCAGAGCGTCCAGGACCTGGAGCGATTCGGCATTCCCCAGCGGGGCTGGCTGGGGGCGAGCCTGGTCTCCCTGGAGGAGCTCCCTCCCGTCCTCCTCCGGGCGGTGGGGCTCACCACCGTCCAGGGGGCCATGGTGGACCGGGTGGAGCCGGATAGCCCCGCCGCCCGGGCCGGCCTCCGGGGGGCGCAGCGGGACGCCCAGGGAAGGCTCCTCGCCCTGGGGGACGTGATCCTCTCGGTAAACGGCAAGCCGGTGCGGAACAAGGCCGAGGTGGTGCGCCAGATCGCCCGCTATCGCCCCGGGGACCGGGTGCGCCTCACCCTTTGGCGGGAGGGGCGCAGGCTGGAAGTGACCCTGGTCCTGATGGCCCGCCCCAGGAGGTGAGGGAATGTACCTCGCGGTGGAAGGCCCCATCGGGGTGGGCAAGACCACCCTGGCCCGCCTCCTCTCCGAGGCCTTGGGCGCCGAACCCCTCCTGGAGGTGGTGGAGGAAAACCCCTTCCTCCCCCTCTTCTACCAGGACCGGAAGGCCTATGCGTTTAAGGTCCAGGCCTTCTTCCTCCTCTCCCGTTACCGGCAGCTGGAACCCCTCCGGCAAAAGCCCCTCTTCGGCGGGGTGGTGGCCGACTACCTCCTGGACAAGGACGCCATCTTCGCCAGCCTCAACCTGGAAGGCCCCGAATGGGACCTCTACCTGGAGCTCTACCGGGCCCTGGCCCCCAGGGTGCCGCCCCCCGACCTCACCATCTACCTGAGGGCCCCGGTGCCCGTGCTCCTGGAAAGGATCCGGAAGCGTGGGCGGCCCTTTGAGGCAGGCCTGGACCCCGCTTACCTGGAAGCCCTTTCCGAGGCCTACGAGCGGCACTTCGCCCGGTACCCCCATCCCCTCCTGGTCCTCGAGGCCCAGGCCCTGGACTTCGGCCCAGGAGGACCCCACCGGGAGGAGGTGGTGGCCCTGGTCCGGGCCCACCTTCCCCAGGGCAAGGTCTAGGCCATGTACCTCGCCATTGCCGGCAACATCGGAAGCGGCAAAAGCTCCCTCACCGCCCTCCTCTCCGAGGCCTTCGGCCTAAGGCCCGTGTACGAGGCGGTGAGCGAGAACCCCTATCTGGAGGACTTCTACCGGAACATGGCCGCCTACGCCTTCCACTCCCAGGTCTTCTTCCTAGCGAGAAGGCTACGCCAGCACCTCCTGGAGGTGAACGGCCAGGACCGCGTGGTCCAGGACCGCACCCTCTACGAGGACGCCCTGGTCTTCGCCCGCCACCTCTACCGGGAGGGCTACCTCTCCGAGCGGGACTGGCGGACTTATTTGGACCTCTTCCAAAGCATTGCCCCCGCGCTGAGGAAGCCCGACCTCCTCCTCTACCTGAGGGCGAGCCTCCCCACCCTCAGGGCCCGCATCGCCAAGCGGGGCCGCCCCTTTGAGCGGGAGATCCCGGACCGCTACCTCCTGGGGCTGAACCGGCTCTACGAGGAGCTCATGGCGGATTGGGACCTCTCGCCGGTCTACGTGGTGGAGGCGGACCGGGTAGACTTCGTGGAGAGGGAGGAGGACCGCGAGGCCCTTCTGGAGGCCCTGCGCCCTTGGATCCGGCCATGACCCTGGAGGAGCTCTTCGCCCCCTTCGACCAAAAGGCCCCGCCCCTTCCCGTGGCGGGCCTCGCCTGGGATTCCAGGCAGGTGGAGAGGGGCTTTGTCTTCGTGGCCATCCCCGGGGTCCCCCTCCCCCACCGCAGGCCCCTGGACGGCCACGCCTTCATCCCCGAGGCCCTAAAGCGGGGGGCCATCGCGGTGGTGGGGGAAAGGAACCTCACCCTTCCCGTCCCCTACCTGAGGGTGGAGGACGCCCGCCGGGCCCTTGCCCTCCTGGCGCGGCGCTACCACCGGGAGCCGGACCAAGACCTCTGCCTCTTCGGGGTCACGGGCTCCAAGGGGAAGAGCACCACGGCAGCCCTCCTCCGCCACCTCCTCCCCCAAGCGGCCCTCCTCTCCACCGTGGGCCTGTGGCTAGGGGAGGAAAGGAGGCCCCCCCTGGGCCACTTCACCACCCCAGAGGCCCCCGAGGTCTACGCCTTTTTGCGGGAGGCGGCCGACCGGGGCCTGAAGGAGGCGGTGCTGGAGGTGTCCAGCCACGCCCTCGCCCTCAAGCGGGTGGAGGGCCTCCGCTTCCGGGTGGGGATCTTCGTGAGCTTCTACCCCGACGACCACCTGGACCTCCACGGCACCCCGGAGAACTACTTCCGGGCCAAGGCCCTCTTGGTAGAGCGCTCCGAGCTCGCCGTCCTGAGCACCCGGCTACCCCACTTGGGGCTTCTTTGCCAAAAACCCCACCTCCTCTTCGGCCCTGGCGGGGAGGTCTTTGCGGAAGGGGTCCGGGAAACGCCAAGGGGCCTCGCCTTCGTCCTTCACACCCCCTGGGGCCGGGGAGAGGCCTTCTTGCCCATGCTCGGCCCCTACAACGTGGAAAACGCCCTGGCCGCCAGCGCCGCCGCCCTGGCCTCAGGGGTCCCCTTGGAGAGGGTCCTGGCCCGCCTGGCCGACTTCCCGGGGGTCCCGGGCAGAATGGAGGTGGTCCAGGAGGAGCCCTTCCGCGTGGTCATTGACTTCGCCCACACCGGGAAGAGCCTCGAGGAGGCCCTCAAGACCCTGAGGCGCACCACCAAGGGAAGGCTTCTTTTGGTGGTGGGGGCGGCTGGGGAGCGGGACCCGAGGAGGCGGGAGGACATCGGCAAGGTGGCCGCCCGCCTCGCCGACAAGGCCTTCTTCACCGAGGAGGACCACCGCACGGAGCCCCTGGAGGCCATCCTCGAGGCCCTCGCCGAGGCAGCGAGGCGGGAGGGTGGGGTCTTTGAGCTCGTCCCGGACCGGGAGGAGGCCATCCTCCGGGCCATCCAGGAGGCCAGGGCGGGGGACACGGTGCTCCTTTCGGGCAAGGGACACGAGGCCACCCTGGAAAGGGGAACCCTCGCCCTTCCCTGGAACGAACGGGAGGTGGCCCTGAGGGCCCTCAGGCTCAGGGCGCAGGCTGAAGGGTCCGCGTCCCGGGAAGGGAAGGCCTGAGGGCGGAAAGCCATCCCGAGAAGGCCAGTAGGCCTCTCCGGTACATGGCCTCCCGCTTCTCCTTCTTCCCCATCCTGCCCTCCACGGGGGGCACCAGGCCCCAGTTGGCGTTCATGGGCTGGAACCCCTCGGGGTGGGCGGTGGCCAGGAAGCGGACCAAGGCCCCGAGCATGCTCTCCTCGGGGGGCGCCGCGGGAGGGAGGCCGAGGAAGCGCCTCGCCGCGTTGAGCCCCGCCAAAAAGCCCGTGGCCGCGCTCTCCAGGTACCCCTCCACCCCGGCCAGGACCCCGGCGGCATAAAGCCCCTCCGCTCCCTTGAACTCCAGGGTCTCCGCAAGGAGCCTCGGGGCGTTTAGGTAGGTGTTCCGGTGCATCACCCCGTAGCGGACGATCTCCGCGTTCTCTAGGCCTGGGATCATCCGCAGGAGGCGCTTCTGCTCCGGCCACTTGAGCCCTGTTTGGAACCCCACCAGGCTCCACATCCGCCCCGCCTTGTCCTCCTGGCGGAGCTGGACCACGGCAAAGGGCTCCTTGCCCGTGCGGGGGTCCTTTAGCCCCACGGGCTTCATGGGGCCAAAGAGCAGGGTCTGGTAGCCCCTCCGGGCGAGCTCCTCCACAGGGACGCAGGCCTCAAAGAACTCCAGCTTCTCCCAGTCGTGGGGGGTGTGGCGCTCGGCCTCGAGGAGGGCCTGGTGGAACCTCCGGTACTCCTCCTCGGTCATGGGGCAGTTGAGGTAGTCGGCGCTTTGTCCGTAGCGGCCGGCGCGGAAGCACTTGGTGAGGTCAAGGCTCTCGTAGAGGACGATGGGGCTTGCGGCGTCGTAGTAGGCGAGGAAGTGGTCCCCGAAGCGGCGCTTCAGGGCCTCGGCCAGGGCCTCGGAGGTGAGGGGGCCGGTGGCGAGGACGGTGATCCCAGGGGGAATCTCCTCCACCTCCTCCCGTACGACCTCGAGGAGGGGGTGGCCCGTGAGCCTTTCGGTGATGTGCTGGCTAAACTCCTCCCGGTCCACGGCCAACGCCCCCCCGGCGGGGACCCGGGCCCTTTCGGCCGCCTCCATGACGAGGCTCCCCGCAAGGCGCATCTCCGCCTGGAGGAGGCCCTTGGCCTGGGTCTCCCCTTCCCCGCCTAAGGAGTTGGAGCAGACGATCTCGGCGAAGCGGTCCGTGCTGTGGGCCGGGGTCATCCGCTTGGGGCGCATCTCAAAAAGGCGCACCGGGATGCCCATGCGCAAGAGGGTCCAAGCGGCCTCACTCCCCGCGAGGCCCCCGCCCACCACGTTCACCCGTTCCATCCCTTAGATGGTAGCACCGGAAGGGCCTTTGGGAAAGTATAATGGCCCCTATGGTGCGGCACCGGTTCCGGGTGGAGCCCCTACGGGCCCTCCATCCTGAGCCCCGCCTGGAACTCCTAGACGGCGAGGTCTACGAGATGGCCCCCCCCTCCAGCGAGGACGCCGGGCTACTGGACGGGCTCCTCTCCGCTCTGACCCCCAAGGCGGCGGGGCGCGCCCAGCTCCGGGGGCAAAACCCCTTGCGCCTCTCCGAGGAAAGCCTGCCCCTTGCCGACCTCCTCCTTAAGCCCCGGGAGGACTTCTACCCAGAGGTGAGCCTCTCCACCGCGGGCTGGGAAAAGCTTCCCCTTTACGCCCAGGCGGGCCTCCCCAAGGTCTGGCTCCTCACCCGGGAGGGCCTCGAGGTCCACCGGGAGCCCGAGGAGGGCCGCTTCCCGGCGAGAGGCGAGAGGGTCGCCCCCCTCCTCCTGCCCGAGGCCGAGCGCCTCTTCCGGCCCCCCCTATGAGCCTCGCCAAGCGCATCGTCCCCTGCCTGGACGTTCACGCGGGCCGCGTGGTCAAGGGGGTGAACTTCGTGAACCTCAAGGACGCCGGGGACCCCGTGGAGGCGGCCCGGGCCTACGACGAGGCAGGGGCAGACGAGCTCGTCTTCCTGGACATCTCCGCCACCCACGAAGAAAGGGCCATCCTCCTGGACGTGGTGGCGAGGGTGGCCGAAAGGGTCTTCATTCCCCTCACCGTGGGCGGGGGGGTGCGCTCCCTGGAGGACGCGAGGAGGCTCCTCCTGGCCGGGGCCGACAAGGTGAGCGTGAACTCAGCGGCGGTGCGGCGCCCCGAGCTCATTCGGGAGCTTGCCGACCACTTCGGAGCCCAAGCGGTGGTCCTGGCCATTGACGCCAGGTGGCGGGGGGACTTCCCCGAGGTGTACGTGGCGGGGGGGCGGTTTCCCACAGGGCTCCACGCCGTGGAGTGGGCGGTTAAGGGCGTGGAGCTCGGCGCTGGGGAGATCCTCCTCACCAGCATGGACCGGGACGGGACCAAGGAGGGGTACGACCTAGAGCTCACCCGCAGGGTGGCGGAGGCGGTGGGGGTGCCGGTGATCGCCAGCGGGGGGGCCGGGCGGATGGAGCACTTCCTCGAGGCCTTCCAGGCCGGGGCTGAGGCCGCCTTGGCCGCGAGCGTCTTCCACTTTGGGGAGATCCCCATCCCCTCCCTCAAGCGCTTCCTTTCGGAAAAGGGCCTGCACGTGCGGCTAGACTAGGGGCATGGACCTGGAGGCGGTGCACTTTGACGAGCGGGGCCTTGTGCCCGTGGTGGTCCAGGACGCCCGCACGGGGGAGGTCCTCACCCTGGCCTACGCCAACCGGGAGGCCCTGGAGGAGACCCTAAGGACGAGGCGGAGCACCTTTTTTAGCCGAAGCCGCCAGGCGCTTTGGCGCAAGGGGGAGACCTCAGGGCACACCCAGGAGGTGGTGGAGGTCCTCCTGGACTGCGACGGGGACGCCGTGGTCTACCGGGTCCTCCCCCAAGGGCCCGCCTGCCACACCGGAGCGAGGACCTGCTTCCACCGCCCCCTCCTGGAAGGCCCCAAGGACCTGGGCTTCGTGCTGGGCCAGGTCTACGCCACCATAGAGGAGCGCCTAAGGACCCTCCCCGAAGGGAGCTACGTGGCCAAACTCCACCGGGCGGGCCTGGACCGGATCCTGAAAAAGATCGGGGAGGAGGCCGGGGAGGTCATCCTCGCGGCCAAGAACGGGAGCCCGGAGGAGGTCTGCCACGAGGCCGCGGACCTCCTTTTCCACCTCCTCCTCACCCTGAAGGAGGCGGGGGTGACCCTGGAGGACCTCGCCCAGACCCTCTGGGAGAGGCACCGGCCTAGGGAAGGCTAGGACCCGCTACATGGGATGCCCTGGCCAGGTTTGTGGAGGAGCCCTTTGGGGCCCCCGAGAGCGGGCGAGGCTCCTCAGCGGGATTCCCGGGGACAAGGTGGTATGATGCCAGGCAATGGGCGAGGTTTTCGTCCGCCTCCGGCAGGGTCGCTGGCCCCTCTCCAAGGGGCTTCTGGTGGAAGCCCTCCTGCCCCTGGGGGTGCCCCTCGAGGCCGCCCAGGCGGTGGCCCACACCGTGGAGGAGCGCCTCAAGGAGGAGGGCCGGGCCGAGGCCACGCCCCGCGTCCTGCGCCGGGTCTTTCTGGAGGAGGTGGCCCGGGCCCTGGGCCCGGAGGTGGCGGAGAGGCTCGCCCGTCAGACCCTTCCCTTTGAGGAGATCCAGGTGGTGGAGGGCCGGAGGCGGCGCCCCTTCTCCAAGGGGCTTCTCGCCCGGAGCCTGGAGGAGGCAGGCCTCTCCCTCAGGGAAGCCCACGAGCTCGCCAAACAGGTGGAGCGCCGCCTCCGGGAGGAGGGAACCCGGCGGATCTCCGCCCGCCGCCTGGAGGCCCTGGTGGCCCAAGAGCTGGGCCGCGTCAAGGGGAAGGCCGCCAGGCGCCGCTATTTGCAGCGGCAGGCCTTCGCCGGGGAACTCTTCGTGGAGGAAGCGGAAGGGGAACCGAGGATGCCCTTTTCCAAGGGCATCCTGGCCCAGTCCCTCATGGGCATCGGCCTCTCCCCGGAGCGGGCCTACCGCCTGGCCCGGGAGGTGGAGGTGGGGCTCCGCCAGGAAGGGCGGCGGAGCATCCGCCGGGATGAGCTGAGGGCGCTGGTGTACCAGACCCTCCTTAAGGAAGCAGGGGAGGAGATGGCCCGCCGCTACCTCCTCCTAAGGCACCTCCGGCGGAGCGCCCGGCCCGTGCACATCCTCATCGGTGGGGTCACGGGGGTGGGAAAGAGCGTGCTGGCCTCCGCCCTCGCCTACCGCCTGGGGATCACCCACATCGTGCCCTCGGACGCGGTGCGCGAGGTCCTCCGCGCCATCCTCTCCAAGGACCTCCTCCCCACCCTGCACCACTCCACCTTTGAAGCCTGGAAGGCCCTCCCCTCGGAGATGGGCCGGGGGGACGGGACCCACGAGGACCGGGTCATGGGGGGGTTCCTGGACCAGGTGATGAAGGTGGCCGTGGGCCTCCGGGCCATCCAGGAGCGGAGCGCCCTGGAGGGCACCTCCATCGTCCTGGAGGGGGTGCACGTGGTGCCCCGTTACCTGGACCACCCCTACCGGGAAAGGGTCCTCACGGTGCCCATGCTGGTGGTCCTACAGGACGAGAAGCTCCACCGGGACCGCTTCCTCTTGAGGGACCGGGAAACCGCTCACGCCCGGCCGCAGGAAAAGTACCTGGTCCACTTTGCCGAGATCCGCCTCATCCAGGAGCACCTCCTCCTCTGGGCCCAGGAAGAAGGGGTTCCGGTCATCCCGGGGGAAGACCTAGACGAGGCGGTGGAGAAGGCCCTGGAGGTGCTGGTGGCCTACCTGAAGACCCAGGAGGGGACCCATGCTTGAGGCGGCCGGCTTCCTCCTCCTCCTCGCCCTAGCCCTCCGCCTGGAAAAGCGCCTTTCCCTCCCGGTCCTGGGGATCTGGCTCAACCTTCTGTGGTTCGTCTACCAGAACGAGTGGGGCTCGGGGTGGATCCCCTACCTCCGGGGGCTCGGGGCAGGGCTTTTCCTCGCCGCGGGGTACGGCAGGCCCGACCTGGCCTGGGCCCTAACCCCTTGGCCCCTCCTCCTCTACCTGCACCTGAACCTGCGGGAGCTGGCCCCTTACCTCCCCGCCCTGGGGGAGGGCATGCTCCTCGGGGCCTTGCTCTATCTGGCGGGCCTCCGCAGGCGGTAGGCCAGGTAAGGCAGCGCCGCCCCCAAGGCCCCGCCCAGGAGGAAGGGAAGGGGGTGGCCGAAGAGGGCCTGGAGAAGGAGCAAAAGGCCGAAGAGGCCCAGGAAAAGGGGTACGGGAAAGGGCCTTTCCCCGTAGGCGAAGGAGGCGCCCCCAAGGGCCAGGCCCAGGGCCAGGGCGATGCCCTCCTGGTTCGGGCGAAGCCAGAGGAAGTAGGCGTAAGCGGCCACCCCCAGAAGGGAGAGGGCCTGCGCCAGGCGGTTGGCGTCCATCAGTCCTTGACGAAGCGGACCACGAGCAAGGAGCTGAGGGCGAGGGCCACACCCCCCCAGGCCACCTGGGGCTCCCGGCCCAGGAAGCCCATGGCCGCGGAGAAGACCCCAGCCAAAAGGAAGAAGGGGGCGTACCTAGGGTTCACGGTGAGGCCCAAGACAAAGGCCACCAGAAACCCCGCCACCCCGGGGGGCAGGTTCGCCCCCAAGGCCAGAAAGAGGAGCATAAGGGCTATGGTGATGGCCCCGGCCAGGTAGTAGGCCCCGGGAAAGGGCTCCTTCCGCCTCTTGCGGGCATCCTTGGCCTCGGACATGGCCCAAGCTTATCACAGGAGGCCCGCCGCCTGGGCCACCGCCTCGAGGCGGGGGGGGACGGGCGGGGGAAGCTCGGCCACCTTCTCGGCGGTGGCCGGGTCCTTGAGGCCGTGGCCCGTGAGGGTAAGGACCACGGTGCTTTCCGGAGGAAGCCTCTCCTCCCTCAGGAGCCGCCACACCCCGGCCATGGCGGCGGCGCTGGCGGGCTCGCAGAAGACCCCTTCCTCTCGGGCCAAGTAGCGGTAGGCCCAAAGGATCTCCTCGTCCGTCACCGCCTCTATGGCCCCGCCCGACTCCTCCTTGGCCCGGATGGCCCCCTGCCAGCTCGCCGGGTTGCCGATGCGGATGGCGGTGGCCAGGGTCTCCGGGCGCTCCACCGGGTGCCCGAGGACCAAAGGCGCCGCCCCCGCCGCCTGGAAGCCGAGCATTTTGGGAAGCCGCTTGGCCTTCCCCAGGGCGAAGAACTCCTTGTAGCCCATCCAGTGGGCGGTGATGTTGCCGGCGTTCCCCACGGGGAGGGCGTGGTAATGGGGGGCGTCGCCAAGCTCCTCCACCACCTCAAAGGCCAGGGTTTTCTGGCCCTCCAGGCGGTGGGGGTTCACCGAGTTCACCAAGGCCACGGGAAAGCGCTCCGTGAGCTCCCGGGTGAGGCGGAGGGCGTCGTCAAAGTTCCCCTCCACCTGGACGATCCTGGCCCCGTGAACCAGGCTCTGGGCCACCTTGCCCAGGGCCACGTACCCCGCCGGGAGGACCACCACGGAGAGGATCCCCGCCCTAGCGGCGTAGGCGGCCGCCGAAGCGGCGGTGTTCCCGGTGCTGGCACAGGCCACGGCCCTGGCCCCGGCCTCCACCGCCTTGGAAACGGCCAAGGTCATGCCCCGGTCCTTGAAGCTCCCCGTGGGGTTCAGCCCCTCCAGCTTGGCGTAGAGACGGACGCCAAGCCTCCTCGCCTCCTCGGGGCCCTTGAGGGGGAGGAGGGGGGTGGAGCCCTCGAGGAGGCTCACGACCGGGGTTTTCTCCGAGACCGGGAGGAAGTCCCGGTAGCGCTCCATGAGGGGAAGCCGCATAGCCCCATGCTCCGGCCTCGAGGCCCCGCCGTCAAGGGAGGAAAAGGCCCCGGGTTTCCAAGCTCGGGGTCTAAGGGCCCCCGTTCCGGCCCCTAATGCCTCCCGGCCGGAAGACCCCCAGCCGGTGAGCGTGGGGGTCAAGGAGGACCCAAAGAGGCACCCCGTTTTTCAGGTACCACGCCGCCTTACCCCGCAACCCTTCCAGGCTTTGGCTTCGGGAACGGACCTTAAAGACCGCGTCCGGGGCGAGGACCGAGCCATCGGGAAGCTTGAACCAAAAACCACCCCCAGCCCCCACGCCTCGTTCCAGCGGTAAAGCTGTCCAAGGACGGCGGCGCTGATCCGCCCGCTCTCGCCTCCCGTCGGCCAGACGCTCAAACGGCCAGCCCGGGTTCTTTTCGGAGAGGGCGCGCAGTTCCTCCTCGCTCACGGGGCGCAGGAGGTCCAGAAGGGGCACGGGCTCACTCTACCCCCGGCCAAGGGCTCCCCTCCGCCAAAGGGGGCCTCGCCCGAGGTGCGGGCAGGTGCCCCGGGGCCCCGGACAGCAGGCGGAGGAGGTCGGCGAAGAGCCCGCTTGCCGTGGCCTCCCCTCCTGCCCCAGGCCCCGCCACGAAAGCCTCGCCCAGGGGCCTCGCCCGCACGTAGAGGGCGTTCCCCCGGGCCCTCGCCAGGGGGTGGTCCTGGGGGAGGCGGACCGGGGCCACCCGGGCCCGCCACCTCCCCCCCTGGCCGTAGAGGCTCGCCACCAGGCGCACCCTTTCCCCCCGGGCCTCCGCCTCCCTCAGGGCCTCGAGGGTGAGGCGGGTAATGCCCCGGACCTCCACCGCAGGAAAGGGAAAGCCGGGGTCCACGAGGAGGCGGGCCAGGAGGGTGAGCTTGTGGGCGGCGTCTATCCCCTCCACGTCCAGGCTGGGGTCGGCCTCGGCGTAGCCCAGGCGCTGGGCCTCGGAAAGGGCCTCGAGGTAGGCCTTTCCCTTTTCCATCTCCTGGAGGATGTAGAGGGTGGTGCCGTTCAGGATCCCATGGAGCTCCAAAGGCTCGCTTCCCCTTAAGGTCTCCAAAAAGGAGAGGGCCGGGGTGCCCGCCATGACGCTGGCCTCGTGGTAGATCAGGCCCTCCTCCGCGAAGGGACGGAGGCGGTCCCAGGCCTCGGCCAGGAGGGCCTTGTTGGCGGTGAGGAGGGGGATGCCCGCCTCGAGGGCCGGGAGGACGAGGCGAAGGGGGGCCTCCACCCCCCCCATGGCCTCCACCACCAGGTCGGCCTCGAGGAGGTCAAAGGGCTCGGCGCGAAGGAGTTCCTCGGGAATGGCCCGGGGCTTCTTCGGGTCCCGCACCAAAACGCCCATAAACCGGGGAATGACCCCAAAGGCGGCAAGTTCCTCCTCCCTCTCCAGGACGAGGCGGTAGAAGGCGCTTCCCACGGTGCCGCCGCCCAGAAGGGCGATCTTTAAGGCCTCCATGGGGGGATTATACCCCTTGCGCCTCTTAGCTAAGCTGACTAAGCTAAGTCCGTGAAGACCTTCACCGTGCACCAAGCCAAGACCCACCTCTCCCGCCTCTTGAAGGCCGTGGAAGAGGGGGAGGAGGTGGTGATCCTTAGGGGCAAAACCCCCGTGGCCCGCCTCGTCCCCTACCGCAAGGGGAAGCGCCCCCTGGGGTTCGTTCCGGGGAGGCTCCCCGAGAGCTTCTTTGAACCGCTTCCCGAGGAGGGGCTCGCCCTGTGGGAAGGCGCTACCTCCTAGACACCCACGTCCTCATCTGGGCCCTCACGGAACCCAAGCGGCTGAGCCCCAGGGTCCGGGGGCTTTTGCAGGACCCCGACACCCCCCTTCTGGTCTCCTCGGCCAGCGCCTGGGAGATGGCCACCAAGCACCGCTTAGGCAAGCTTTCCGGCGCCGAGGCGGTCTTAGAGGGCCTGGAAGGCCACCTCTCCCGCCTGGGGGCCGAGGAGCTTCCCATAAGGCTCGCCCACGCCCTCCTGGCGGAAAGACTTCCCGGGGAGCACCGGGACCCCTTTGACCGCCTCCTGGCTGCCCAGAGCCTGGTGGAAGGCCTCGTCCTCCTCACCACCGACCGCGCCTTCCCCACCTTCGGCGTGGAGACCCTGTGGTGAAGGACCTCCTGGAGGAACGGGCGCGGGAGCTGGGGCTGCTTTTTGCCTGGGCCCCTCTAGACCTGCCCGAGGAGGCGGAGGCGCGCCATCGGGCCTGGCTAGAGGCAGGCCGCCACGGGGGTATGGCCTACCTGGAATCCCCGGAGCGCTTCCACCCAAGGGGGCGCTTTCCCTGGGCAAGGAGCGCCCTCCTCCTCTTCGCCCCCTACGCCTACCCCGACCCTGGGCTTCCCCAGGGGGGCCTCCGGGTGGGCCGGGTGGCCCGATACGCCTGGGTGCGGGACTACCACCTCCTCCTAGGCGAGGTCCTCCGGGAGCTGGAAGGGGTGGCGAGGGGCCTGGGCCTAGAGGCCAAGGGCTACGTGGACCACGGGCCCCTCCCCGAAAGGACCCTCGCCGCCCTCTCAGGGGCGGGCTGGATCGGGAGAAGCGGCTACTTCCTCTCCCAAGCCTTCGGGGTCCACGCTTTTCTAGGCGTCCTCCTCACCCCCCTGGAGGTGGAAGCTCCCCCCCTCCACCCACACCGCTGCGGCCGCTGCGCCCGCTGCCTTCCCGCCTGCCCCACGGGGGCCCTCCTCGGGGATGGGACCCTGGACGCCCGCCTCTGCGTGAGTTACCTGACCATTGAGCACAAGGGGCCGATCCCTCCCACGCTCTGGCCCGGGGTGGGGGCCTGGGTCTATGGGTGCGACCTCTGCGGGGAGGCCTGCCCCTGGGAGCGGTTCGGCCGGGTCTGGAAGGGGTTTCAGCCCGAGCCCGAGCTCGCCCACCCGGACCTTTTGGACTTCTTCCGCCTCTCGGGCCGGGCCTTCGCGAGGAAGTACGCCGGCACCGCCTTCCTCCGGGCAGGAAGGCCCCGCCTGGCCCGAAACGCCCTTATTGTCCTCTCCAACCTGGGCCTCGGGGAGGCCCTCTTCCTAGAGGCGGCCCGCGACCCCAGCCCCCTGGTGCGGCGCACCGCCCTTCACGCCCTCCTACGGGCAGGGAAGGGGATAGAGGCCTTTCGGGAAGACCCGGACCCCGGGATCCGGGGGGAGGCCCTAGCCCTGCTTGGGGAAGCGCCCGGTGCGGTAGACCTGGGCCAGAACGGGGGGGAGGCCGGAGGCCTCTAGGTCCCTGATCACAGGACCAGGGTCATAGGGGACCTTAAGGAAACGGGCCTCGAGGGTTTCCGTGTCCAGGAGGAGGGCGTCGGCCCCGGGCTCGCCGGAGAGGCTTAGCCCCGCGCTCCCCGGGTCGGCCAAAAGCCCCGCCCCCACCCGCCGGGCCAAGGGGAGGTGGCGTCCCCCCAGGAGGAGCACCTGGGCCCGGTAGCGGGAGAGAAGCTCCCAGAGGCCCCTGGCCGGGGCCAAAAGGTCCAGGGGTTCCTCGGGGTTTCCCGGGCTTCCGTGGAAGGCCAAAAGCCGACGCTCCCCGAAAACCAGGCGGTGGGAAAGGCGCAGGGAGCGCAGGTAGGCGAGCTCCCTTTCGGAAAGCTGGGCCCGGGTCCACTCCAGGGTGGCCCGCCCCACCCCCTCGGGCAGGGCGCCGGGAAGGGGGTAGGCCACCCGCAGGTCCCAGGCCCCGGCGATGGCGGGGAGGCCCTCCTTCCAAACCCGGTGGATCACCTCCCGGGGGTGGGGGCCGTAGCCCACCAGATCCCCAAGGAGCAGGACTTCGTCCACCCCCTCCCGCCTCAAGGCCTCCAGGGCGGCCTCGAGGGCGGGGAGGTTGGCGTGGATGTCCGAGAGCACCCCCAGGCGCATGGCCCCATTCTGCCACCCCTCCGGTAAAAGCCCCGTGAAAAGTGGCCGGGAAGCCCCTATACCAACCCAGGCGGGCCCCGGTGGAAAGTCCCCGCGAGGTTCATTATGGTGTAGGGGTGCGGGCCTTCCTCAAAGGCCTCCTCCTGGCCCTCGCCCTGCCCCCCTTCCCCTTAGGCTTCCTCGCCCCCCTCCTCCTGGTCCCCCTCCTAAAGGGAGGGTTCCGGGAGGGGTTCTGGGCGGGGGTGGGTTTTTGGGGCCTCCACCTTTTCTGGCTTCCCCAGAGCTTCGCCGAGAACTTCGGGCCCTGGGGGGCGGTGCCCTTCCTACCCCTCGTCCTGGCGAAGGCCCTCTCCTGGGGCCTCCTCTTCGCCCTCACCCCCAACGTCCCCATGCGCATCGGGGGCTGGGTCCTCGTGGAGTGGCTCTCCGAGCAGGGGGAGCTCGCCTTCCCCTGGGGGCCTTTGGGCTCCGCTCTGGTGGAAGCCCCGGGGAGGGTGCTGGCCGCCTGGGGCGGGGTCTACCTCCTCTCCCTCCTGGTCCTCCTCTTCGCTTGGGGGCTTCGGGCAAGGCGGCTTTGGGTCCTCCTCCCCTGGGCCCTGCTCTGGCTCCTCCCTCTCCCGCCCGCAAAGCCCGAGGCCAAAGCCCTCCTGGTCCAGGGCAACATCAATCCCCTGAGGAAGTTCCAGGGTGAGCTGGACGAAGCCGTCTACCTGCGCCTCACAGAAGCGGGGCTTAGGGCCTACCCGGAGGCGGACCTCGTGGTCTGGCCCGAGACCGCGGTCTGGGCCATCCCTAGCGGCGTAGACCGCCTCCTGGGTCCACGCCCCCTCCTCACCGGGCTCAACCTCTTTGGCCCCAACCGGGCGGTCCTCTACCGGGAGGGGCGGGTTCTGGCCCACTACGATAAGACCCGCCTCGTCCCCTTTGGGGAGCGCTTCCCCTTCCGGGAGGCCTTGGGCGGGGTCTACGCCTTCTTCTTCCGGGCCATGGGGCTCGGCGAGCTGGCCGACCGCGTCCCCGGGGAGAAGGTGGCCCCCCTCGGTCCCTACGGCGTCCTCATCTGCTACGAGTCCGCCTTCCCCGCGGTGGCCCGGGCCCTGGCGCGGGAGGGGGCCAGGGTCCTCGTCCTCCTCACCAACGACGCCTGGTTCGGTCCCTCCTACGGGGGCCGGCAGCACTTTGCCCTGGGACGCCTGAGGGCAGTGGAAACGGGGCGCTGGCTCCTCAGGGCCGGGAACGACGGCATCACCGCGGCCATAGACCCCTGGGGCCGGGTGGTGGCGGCCATCCCCCCCCACCAGGAGGGCCTCCTCCTCGCCCCCTTCGCCCTAAGGGAGGGGAAAACGCCCTACGTGCGCTACGGGGACTGGGCGGTGGGCCTCGCCTTGACGCTCCTCCTCCTGGGGCGTATCCTGGGCTTGCGCGCGCCGGGGTGGCGGAACCGGTAGACGCGGCAGACTCAAAATCTGCTGCCCTTCTGGGGCGTGCGGGTTCGAGTCCCGCCCCCGGCACCAAGGGGCCCCCAAGGGGGCCCTTTGCCTTCCCTTGACCGGGCGGGGGAGGCGTGGGAAAATCCCTGGCATAAGGAGGCGGTATGAAGGCCGTGGTGATGGAGGCTCGAGGCGGTCCGGAGGTCCTTAGGTTGGCGGAGGTGCCCGCGCCGGAGCCCGGGCCCAAGGAGGTGCGCCTCCGGGTGAGGGCAGCAGCGCTCAACCACCTGGACGTCTGGGTGCGCAAGGGGGTGGCGAGCCCCAGAATCCCCCTTCCCCACATCCTGGGCTCGGACGCCAGCGGGGTGGTGGAGGCGGTGGGGCCCGGGGTGAAGGCCTTCCGCCCGGGGGACGAGGTGGTGGTGAACCCGGGGATCTCCTGCGGGCTCTGCGAGCGCTGCCTTTCGGGAGAGGACAACCTCTGCCCCCACTACGAGATCCTAGGGGAGCACCGCCCAGGGGCCTACGCCCAGTACCTCGTAGTTCCCGAGGCCAACCTGGCCCCCAAGCCCAAGGGCCTCTCCTTCGCCGAGGCCGCCGCCCTCCCCCTCGCCTTCCTCACGGCCTGGCAGATGGTGGTGGACAAGCTCGAGGTGCGCCCCGGGGACGACGTGCTGGTGATGGCCGCGGGCAGTGGGGTGAGCGTGGCCGCCATCCAGATCGCCAAGCTCTTCGGAGGGCGGGTCATCGCCACCGCCGGCTCGGAGGAGAAGCTCAGGAAGGCCCTGGAGCTCGGGGCCGACGAGGGGGTGAACTACACCCACCCCGACTGGCACAAGGAGGTGCGCCGCCTCACGGGGGGCAAGGGGGCGGACAAGGTGGTGGACCACACCGGGGCCCTTTACTTTGAAGGGGTGATCAAGGCCACGGCCAACGGGGGCCGGATCGCCATCGCCGGGGCCTCCTCGGGGTACGAGGGCACCCTTCCCTTCGCCCACGTCTTCTACCGCCAGCTCTCCATCCTGGGCTCCACCATGGCCTCAAAAAGCCGCCTTTTCCCCATCCTGAGGCTGGTGGAGGCGGGAAGGCTCAGGCCCGTGGTGGGCCAGGTGCTCCCCCTCGAGGCGGCCGCGGAGGGGCACCGCCTCCTGGAGGAAAGGCGGGTCTTCGGGAAGGTGGTCCTCGAGGTGGCCTAGTCCCCCCTGAGCCTCGGAGCCTCTAAGGGTATGCATGTGCAGGAAAGGGCAATAAAATGCCAAGGAGAGGAGGGGGCATGGAGCACACGGACGTGATCGTCATCGGCGCGGGGCCGGCGGGGCTTTTCGCAGGGTTTTACGTGGGCATGCGGGGGCTCTCCTTCCGCTTCCTGGACCCCCTGCCCGAGCCCGGGGGGCAGCTCACCGCCCTCTACCCGGAAAAGTACATCTACGATGTGGCGGGGTTTCCCAAGATCTACGCCCGGGACCTGGTGCGAGGCCTGGTGGAGCAGGTGGCCCCCTTCCACCCCATCTACAGCCTGGGGGAGCGGGCGGAGACCCTGACCCGGGAGGAGGGCCTCTTCCGGGTGGCCACCTCCCTAGGCCACACCTACACCGCCAAGGCAGTGATCATCGCCGCCGGGGTGGGGGCCTTTGAGCCCAGGCGCCTCGGGGCCCCAGGGGAGAAGGAGCTGGAGGGCCGGGGGGTTTACTATGCGGTGCGGGCCAAGGCCGAGTTCCAGGGAAAGCGGGTGCTCATCGTGGGCGGGGGGGACAGCGCCGTGGACTGGGCCTTGAACCTCCTGGACACCGCGGGGTCCATCACCCTGATCCACCGCCGCCCCCAGTTCCGGGCCCACGAGGCCAGCGTTCAGGAGCTCATGCGGGCCCACGAGGCAGGCCGGCTCCGGGTGCTCACCCCCTACGAGGTGCGCCGCCTCGAGGGGGACACCTGGGTAAGGCAGGCGGTGATCTTCCACAACCAGACCCAGGAGGAAGAGGCGCTGGAGGTGGACGCGGTGCTCATCCTGGCAGGCTACCTCACCAAGCTGGGCCCCCTGGCCCACTGGGGCCTCGCCCTGGAGAAGAACAAGATCAAGGTGGACACCACCATGGCCACCAGCCTCCCGGGGGTCTTCGCCTGCGGGGACATCGTCACCTACCCGGGGAAGCTTCCCCTCATCGCCCTGGGCTTCGGCGAGGCGGCCATCGCCGCCAACCACGCCGCCGCTTACGCCAACCCCGCCCTCAAGGTGAATCCCGGCCACTCCTCGGAAAAGGCAGAGGAAAAGGCCCCGGCCTAAGTACCCCAAAAGGGCCTCCTTATATCTAGTTCCTGCGCTCCTAGGTTCCAAAAACCTCGCAGGGACTTCCTACCGGGACCCCCATGCGGGCTTGGGCCCGCACGGGGTGGTATAAGATGAGGGCGCCATGCGGGTTGCCCTGTTCATTGACGGTTCCTACATGTACCAAGCGGCGAAGCGCCTGGGTTGGAACGTGGACCACCGGCGGGTCCTCACCCAGTTCGCCACCCCCGAGCAACTCTACAACGCCTTTTACTATGTGCCCATCACCGACCCCGAGGACGAGCGCCAGCAGCGCTTCATAGACGCCCTGGTCTTTATGGGCTACACGGTCCGGAGCCGCTTGGTGCGGGGAGAGGTCCGCTTTGAGGCTATGATGGCCACGGACCTCCTGACCACCGCGCCCCGCTGGGAGCGGGCCATCGTGGCCTCGGGCTCCGGGGACCTGGTGCACACCTTCCAGGCCCTTCGGGCCATGGGCAAGGAGATCTACCTCCTGGGCGTGCACGAGCTTGCGGACCTCGAGCTCCGCAACCAGGCGGACCGGTTCCTCCACCTCCCCGAGTGGCGGGAGGTGCTGGAAAGAACCTTAGGGGGCCGGCGCACCTACGCGGGCTACCCGGTGGAGGCCACGGTGGAGGTGCCCCCCTCCCAGGCGGAGACCCCGGGAACCTGACCCATGCCCCGGGGGCCTTGGCCCGCCCTTCTCCTCCCGGTCCTCCTCTTCCTGGCCCTACCCCTTCCCCCCTCCTCACCCGCCTCCCCGAGCCTCAGGGAACTTCTCCCCTACCCTAAGGCGGAGCAGGAGGCCCTGGTGGCCCAGCACCTGGCCCAGAAAGCCAGCCTCCAGCTCCTCCTCGGGGAGGAGGCGGCCCGGGCCTACGACCGCCTCCTGCGCCTCGAGCTCCACAACCAGCGTGCGGGCAAGCGCTCCGCCTTCCATAGCGCCAAGGAGGCCCTTCTCGCCGCCGGCCTCTGGATCCAGGCCATCGGGGAGGCCTGCCGGCAGGCCCCGGTAGACCTGTCCCACCTGCCCGCCGCCCCCCACCACGTCTTGCCCCACGCCCTAGAGATCCGCGCCGCCGCCTACGCCCTCCGCCTGCCCTTTGGGGTGCTGGCGGCCATCGTGGACAATGAGCAGTACGGCGGGGACAAGGCCCTGGGCCTCTCCCGGGGAGTGCGGGAGGTGGCGGACGGCCTGGCCCAAGAGCTTTCGGTCCGGGAGGGCCGGGCCCCCTTCAGCAAAACCCTGGGCCTGGCCCAGATGAGCTGGGAGGACGCCCTGAAGCAGGAGGCCCGCCTCAGCCGCTTCGGGGCCTGGGATCCGGCCAGGCCCTTTCCCCGTAGGGAGGCCGAGGCGCGGGAGGCCCTCTTGGATCCCTACCTCAACCTCCTCTTCACCGCAAGCCGCCTGCGGGGCTACTTCAACGCCCTCCTCGGCCTTTCTCCCGAGGACACCCGCCCCCTCGAGGACCCCTGGCTCTACTACCTGGGACCCGCCTGGCACAACTACCCCCTCCGGGCCCAGAACCTGGAGACCTGGGAGGACAGCTTCCACGGCTTCTTCAAGGGCCTCTTCTACCAGGTGGCCCTGGAAAGGCGGTGGCGCCTGGAGGGCAAGCGGCTCCTCCCCTTGCGGGCCTGGGGACCCGGGGCAAGCCCCACCCGCCCGGATTCGCCCCCCCAGTACGTTCCCTGAGGAGCCGCTTCCGCGCCCCGGAAGACCCCTTTACCAGGCCCGGGTCCGCTCCCGGCTTAGATGCGCTCCATCCAGGGAAGGGGCTCCCCCGGGGGGAGCACGGGCCATCGCCCTTCACGCATGTGGCGGAAGATGGCCTCCACCGCCTCCTCCGCCCGGGCCACCCACTCCGGGGGGTAGAGGGGGCGCTTCGCCAAAAACTCCTCCCGGTCAAAGACCTCACAGGTGTGGTCGGCCCGGCACCGCACGTCCAGCTCCAGGTCGTACTGGCGGAAGGCCTCCCCCGTCCACTCCGCCGGGGTCTGGACGTTCCAGTAGTATTCCAGCACCCTTCCTGCCCGGACGTCGGGCCCCCCCGAGTACCAGGCCCCGGGGAAGAAGGCCACGTAGGCGTCGTGGTCCAGGACCACCGCCTTCCCCTTGGCCGCGTGGTGGAACACCCCTCCCTGGGGCAGCAGGGTGAGGACCCCCTCCTCCCGCACCTCCACCACCCTCGCCTCCCACCAGTAGTGGAGCCCATTCCCGGGGAACTTGTAAAACTCCACCCGCACCCGCTCCCCGGGGGCCACGGGGAAGCTCACCGCTTGGTGCTAATCCCAAGGAGCCGGTAAAGGGCGCAGAAGCCGGTGAGGGCGGTGAAGAGGAGGACAACGGCCACCACGCCCAGAATCCAGTTCCAGGGCGAGGCGGACTGGAAGGCAAAGTAGAAGAGAACCAGGGCCAGCACAAAGCGGATCACCCGGTCGGCGGTGCTCTCGTTTACCGTCATGGGTCTCACCTCCACAACAAGTGTACACCCGAAAGCGTGGGCCGTCGCCCTGCCTTGTGCTACAATGGCTTTCCGGCGCGGGCCGTTAGCTCAATCGGTCAGAGCGGCCGGCTCATAACCGGTTGGTTGCAGGTTCAAGTCCTGCACGGCCCACCATCTCGCCCCCTTGCCGGGGGCTTTCCCTTTCCGCATACTCAGGGCATGGAGCCTTTGGAAGCCTTCGGATTTTTGGACCTGAGGGTGGGCCGGGTGATCCGGGCCGAGCCCAACGAGAAGGCCAAAAAGCCGAGCTACAAGCTCTGGGTAGACTTCGGGCCCTTAGGGGTGAAGACAAGCTCGGCCCAGATCACGCACCTCTACCGCCCCGAGGACCTGGTGGGCCGCCTGGTGGTGGCGGCGGTGAACCTCGGCACCCGGGTGGTGGCCGGCTTCCCTTCGGAGGTCCTGGTCCTGGGGGTGCCGGACGCCGAAGGGCGGGTGGTCCTCCTCGCCCCCGAGCGGGAGGTGCCCCTAGGGGGAAGGGTTTTTTGAGGCCCTAGCGGGTGCGGGTCACCTTGGCAAGGTGCCGGGGCCGGTCCGGGTCCAGACCCCGGGCCCGGGCTAAGGCCTCGGCCATGGGGTAGAAGGCCTGGAGCAAGAGCAGGGGCGTAAGCTCCGGAGCGGAGGCTACCGGCAGCCGCAAAGGATCGTGGGCCAGGGCTAAGGCATCGGGTTCGGGAGAGAGGACAAGGAGGTGAGCCCCCTTGGCCTTTAGGCCCTCCAGCACCCTCAAGGAGGCCTCCAGAGCCTCATCCTTTTGGACCAAGGCCAAGACGGGGAAGCCCTCTTCCAGAAGGGCCTGGGGGCCGTGGAGGAACTCGGCCAAGGAAAGCCCTTCGGCGTGGAGGCCGGCCGTCTCCTTGAGCTTGAGGGCGGCCTCGAGCGCCGCGGGGTAGACTAGGCCCCGCCCCAGCACAAAGAGGTGCTCCACCCCCACCAGGTAGTCCCACCCCCCCTCGGCGGCCAGGGCCTGGGCCAGGGCCTCGGGCAGGGCAAGGAGGGCCTCCCTCAGGGCCAGGCCCTCCTCGAGGTGGGCAAGGAGCTGGGCGGTGGCCGCCATCATGGCCAGCACGCTTTTGGTGGCCGCCACCGCCTTCTCCTCCCCTGCGTAGAGGGGGAGCACCACCTCCGCCGCCTGGGCCAGGGGGCTTTCCTCCCGGTTCACCAGGGCCAGGGTGAGAACCCCCGCCTCCCGGTAAGCCCGCACCGTCTCCACCACATCGGGGCTCTCCCCGCTTTGGCTGTAGGCCAGGAGGAGGGCGGGGTAGGGCAGGAGCAGGCGGGCCCGGTAAAGGGTGAGGACCGAGGGGGCAAGGGAAAGGACGGGCCAGCGGCGGCGGGCCTCGAGGAGGTACTTGGCGTAGAGGGCCGCGTGGTCCGAGCTTCCCCGGGCCACGGTGAGGACCAGGGCCGGTGGGCGTCGCTTGAGGAAGGCGGCCAGGCCCCTCACCTCCCCCTCGTTCTCCCGGAGGAGGCGCTCCACGACCCCAGGGGCTTCCTCCGCTTCCCGGCGCATCCAGGAGGCCATAAGCCCATCTTAAGGCCCAAGCCCCGGCCCTACTCCTTCCCCCGGAGGGGTGGTATACTTCCACGGATGGACCGCATCGTCATCCGGGGCGCGCGGGAGCATAACCTCAAGAACATCAGCCTCGAGCTCCCCCGGGGCAAGTTCATCGTCATCACCGGGGTCTCGGGCTCGGGCAAGAGCACCCTGGCCTTTGACACCCTGTACGCCGAGGGGCAGCGGCGGTACGTGGAAAGCCTCTCCAGCTACGCTCGGCAGTTCCTCGGAGTGATGGACAAGCCTGAGGTAGAGAGCATTGAGGGGCTCTCCCCCGCCATCTCCATAGACCAGAAGACCACGAGCCACAACCCCCGCTCCACCGTGGGCACGGTGACGGAGATCCACGACTACCTCCGCCTCCTCTTCGCCCGCGTGGGGCAGGCCTACTGCCCCGAGTGCGGCCGCCCCATAGAGAAGCAGTCCGCCAGCGAGATCACCGACCGCCTCCTCATGCGCCCCCCGGGGACCCGGGCCGTCCTCATGGCCCCCCTGGTGCGGGGGAGGAAGGGGGAGTACCGGAAGCTCTTCCAGCAGCTTCTGAAGGAAGGGTACGCCAGGGTGCGGGTGGACGGGGTCATCTACCTCCTGGAGGAGGCCCAGGGCCTCAACCTGGAGAAGTACGAGAAGCACGACATTGACCTGGTCATTGACCGGGTGGCCCTTAGGGAGGAGGAGCGGCCCCGGATCGCCGAGGCGGTGGAGCTGGCCCTCCTCCGGGGAGAGGGGCTTCTCCGGGTGCTCTACCCCGACACGGGGGAGGAGGAGCTGTTCTCCGAGAAGTTCGCCTGCCCCGAGCACGGCTCGGTCCTGGAGGAGCTGGAGCCCCGCATCTTCTCCTTCAACGCTCCCTACGGGGCCTGCCCCGCCTGCTCGGGCCTCGGGTACAAGCAGGAGTTTGACCCAGCCCTCATCGTGAACCCCGAGCTCTCCTTGGCCGAGGGGGCCATCCTCCCCTGGGCCCGGGGGCGGGACACGGGGCGGAGCTACCTCTGGGAGCGCCTTAGGGCCCTGGCCGAGCACCTCGCCTTTGACCTGAGGACCCCCTTCAAGGACCTGCCGGAGGCGGTGCAAAGGGCGGTGCTCTACGGCCTCCCCGAGCCTTTTGAGGTGGTCTTCCGCCGCGGGGGCAAGGAAACCTTCCGGGTGGAGGTGCACTACGAGGGGGTCATCCCCTGGCTGGAGAAGCGCTACCAGGAGTCGGACTCCGAGGGGGTAAGGGAGGTCCTGGAGGGCTTCATGTCCCTAAAGCCCTGCCCGGTTTGCGGGGGCACCCGGTACAAGCGGGAGGTCCTCTCGGTGAAGGTGGCGGGGCAAAACATCGCCGAGGTCTCTGCGCTGCCCGTGCGGGAGGCTTTGGAGTTCTTCCGCACCCTGGAAAAGAAGCTTCCCCCCTTTCAGGCCAAGATCGCCGAGCCCATCCTGCGGGAAATTGTGGAGCGGCTCGGGTTTCTGGTGGACGTGGGCCTGGACTACCTCACCCTGGACCGGGCGGCCAACACCCTCTCCGGCGGGGAGGCCCAGCGGATCCGCCTGGCCACCCAGGTGGGCTCGGGCCTCACGGGGGTGCTCTACGTGCTGGACGAGCCCAGCATCGGCCTCCACCCCCGGGACAACCAACGCCTCATCGCTACCCTGAAGCGCCTCCAGGCCCTGGGGAACACCCTCATCGTGGTGGAGCACGACGAGGAGACCATGCGGGCCGCGGACTGGATCGTGGACATGGGCCCGGGGGCGGGGATCCATGGGGGAGAGGTGGTGGCGGAGGGCCCCCTCGAGGCCATCCTCCAGAACCCGCGGAGCCTCACCGGGGCCTACCTCAGGGGGGAGAAGCGGATCCCTGTGCCCAAGGAGCGCCGCAAGGGAAACGGCAAGTGGCTCGTGCTCAAGGGGGCCAGGGAGCACAACCTCAAGGGGGTCACCCTACGCATCCCCTTGGGCCGCTTCGTGGCGGTCACCGGTCCCTCGGGCTCGGGCAAGAGCACCCTCGTCCACGATGTCCTCTACGCCGCCTTGGCCCAGCGGCTCATGCGGGCCAAGACCACCCCGGGAAGCTACGAGGCCTTAGAGGGGGTGGAGCACCTGGACAAGGTCATTGAGATTGACCAGTCCCCCATCGGCCGCACCCCCCGCTCCAACCCCGCCACCTACACGGGCATCTTTGACGAGATCCGCGACCTCTTCGCCAAGACCCCGGAGGCGAGGAAGCGGGGCTACGGCCCGGGCCGCTTCTCCTTCAACGTGAAGGGGGGGCGGTGCGAGGCCTGTGGCGGGGACGGCACGGTGAAGATTGAGATGCTCTTCCTGCCGGACCTTTACGTGCCCTGCGAGGTGTGCAAGGGGAGGCGCTACAACAAGGAGACCCTCGAGGTGAAGCTCAGGGGGAAGAGCATCGCCGACGTCCTGGACATGACCGCCGAAGAGGCTCTGGACTTTTTCCAGAACGTGCCCACCATCGCCCGCAAGCTCCAGCTCATGGTGGACGTGGGCCTCGGGTACATGCGCCTGGGCCAGCCCTCCCCCACCCTCTCGGGGGGCGAGGCGCAGCGGATCAAGCTCGCCACGGAGCTCGGCCGCAAGTCCACGGGCCGCACCCTCTACATCCTGGACGAGCCCACCACCGGCCTTCACTTTGACGACGTGGCGAAGCTCCTCGCCGTGCTCCACCGGCTGGTGGACGCGGGGAACACGGTGGTGGTCATTGAGCACAACCTGGACGTGGTGAAGACCGCGGACTGGGTCATTGACCTGGGCCCCGAGGGAGGGGACCGGGGCGGGGAGATCGTGGCCGAGGGGACGCCCGAGGAGGTGGCCCTCACGGGAAGCCCCACCGGGGCCTTCCTGGCCAAGATCCCCGAGATCGCCCAAAGGCTCAAGGTGGCCGCGGACTAGGCCCTGGCCCTCCTGGGCTTGGCCTGCCGTTCCAGGATCCCCTCGAGGGCCAAGGCCAGGGACTTCTTCAGCTCCTCCCCCAGGTCGCGGTGCGGAGTGTAGGCGGCCCAGCGGAGGGCCGAGAGGAAGTAGAGGTCGGCCAGGGTCCGCCCCATGCGCTCCAGGGAAAGATCCCTCCGCACCACCCCCCGCTCCCGCAGGGGCCTTAGGACCTCGGCGATGAGGTCGCCCAGGGGCAGGGCCTCAAAGGCCGCCTTGGCCCGGATGGGATCGGGGTTCAAAAGCTCGTAGAGGAGGGGAAGGACCAGCTCCTTCTCCGCCTTGGTGAAGGAGGCCACCTCCTGGAAGAGGTAGTGCAGGACCTCCAGGGGGTCCGCCCCTTGGGCCAGCCGCCGCTTGACCTCCTCCTTGAGGCGGGAAAGAAGCAGGCTTCCGTAGTCCAACAAGACGGCCTCCTTGTAGGGGAAGTAGTTGAAAAACGTGCCCCGGGACACATGGGCCGCCTTGGCGATGTCGCTGGCCGTGGTCTCCCGGAAGCCCCGCTCGCGGAAAAGGGCCATGGCCGCCTGGAAGATCCGGTCCCGGCGGCGCTTCTTCTGGTACTCCCTCACGGACATGGGCTAAGTGTACTACAGAGTCCAAACTCAAAGCTCAACCGCTTTTCCTACCCAGTCCGAGAGGGCCTCCAGAAGGGCAAGCCCCCCCCGGGTGGCGTACACCTTCCCCTCCCGCAAGAAGGCCCCGGCCACCACCCGGTAGCCCATCCCGGAAAGAAGCCCCGCCACCTCCTCCCCCGCCGCCACCCGGGCGGGAAGCCTTCCCGCCTCCGCCAGGAAGAGGTGGGCGTTGAAGCCCAGGAAGACCGCCTCGAGGCCCTCCCACACCTCCTCCAGAAAGGCCAGCCAGGAGGCGTCCTTGGCGGGGCGCTCGGGCCTCCTGGCCCCGGGAATGAGAAGGGCGCTGGGCGGCGGGGCCGCGGGGAAGGCGTAGGCGGGGGTCCAGACAGAGCCCGCCAGGGCCAAGGTGCCCTTGCGGCCCTTGGCCACGGTGTAGGCGGGAAGGCCGAGGCGCCTCGCCCCCTCCAGGGCCAAGGCCGCCTCCAGCTCGGAAAACTCTGGGAGGAGGAGGACGGCGAGCACCCTGGGCCCATTATGGCAGAAGGCGGAAGAGGAGCTCGGCTGCCTCCCCCCGGGAGACCCCCTCCGGACCCCCCACCCCAGCCTCTCCTAGGGCCAGCAGGAGCTGGTTGAGGAGCCGGCGCGCGAGGGGGCGCTGCAGCTCCTCCCGGTAGAGCTCCCTGGCCTTCAGCACCACCCGGAGGTCCTCCTCGAGGCCCTTGGCCCGGTAGTAGTGCTCCAGGTTGGCCAAAAAGTCCCCCAGGAGGATGGGGTCGGCAAGGCCGAGGCTTCCTTTCAGGTAATAAGGTCCGGCGAAGAGGCCCCGCCGGAGGAGGCTCACCGCTTCCCGGAGGCCCCGCCTCCCCTCCTCCGGCCGCCCCTTCTCCGCGGAGGAAAGCCTCGCACCCCGCTCCAGGAGCCGCTTCCGCAGGGCCTCCATCCCGCTTGCGCTCTGGGCGAGCTGGTGAAAGTCCACCAAGGGGGCCTTCTCCAGCCCCGCCTGGGGGGCCTTGCGCAGGAGGGCCGCCGCTACCCCCGCTGCCTCCCCCAAGGCCATCTGCAGGGGCACCACCCGGGCGGAGAAGGCGGCGGCGCTGTCAAACCCGGCCGCCTGGGAGACCACCAGGAGGTTCCGGACCTCCCGCGGAACCAGGGTACGGAAGGGCACGCCGTAGGGGGCTGGGGTGCCCAGGAGGTAGGGGGTTTCCCGGGGGAAGTAGGCCTGGCCGTCCAGGGGGTACCCCCCGAGGGCCACGGCGTCGGGGAAGTTCCTGCCCAGGAGCACCTCCTCGGCCCGGAGGCGGTAGAGGGCCTTCAGGTGGCGGCTTTCCCTGAGGTAGAGGGCCGGGGCCACGCCGGAAAGCCGGGCCGTGCCGAAGACCAGGGGGTCTTTTTCCCGCAAATAGGCCACCACCCGATCGGCCTCCAGAGCCCCCTCGGCCCGGGTGCGCTCCAGGGCCAAGGGATCCGTCCCGTCCACCCCGAAGATCAATAGGGCGTTCACCAGGAGGCTCCCGTCGTCCTGACGGGCCAGGTTGAGGCCGCGGAGGGCGTAGCGGGCGGGGTCGGAAGGAACGTACCCCCGCGCCAGGTCCCCAAACCCCCACCCGCTCCGCCCCCAGGCCCCGGCCCCCGTGCGCCGGACCTGGCCCTCGTAGTTCAAGGCCAAAAGGACCGCCCCCCAGGGGACGCCCTCCAGGCGGAAGACCAAGGTGGCGGCCATGGCCCTCTGGTCCAGCCCCGTGTCCTCCCGCCCCAGGGTGAAGGAGGCCCCGGCGCGGAAGGCCAGCTCGGCGGTGTCCGTGGCGTCCACGAAGTAGAGGGCCGGGTAGGTCCCCTTGGGGGTGGCCAGGGCAAGGAGTCTGGAGCCCTCCCGCTCCAGGCGGTCCAGGGGCTCCTCGAGGCGCACCTCCACCCCGGCCTCCCGGAGCATGGCCCAAAGGCCTCGTTCCGCCTCCTTCACGTCAAAGGAGGCCTCCTGCCCGATGCGGCGGTAGAAGTCCCGGAAGAGGCCGCCCTGCAGGAGGCCCTCGCGGTCCTTGGCCAGGTCCAAGGTGGCGAGCCACCCCTGGGTGAGCACCCCCCCGACGCCCCGCCCGGGCTCCAGGAGGAGGACCTTAAGCCCCTCCTGGGCCCCCGCCACCGCCGCCGCCACCCCCTGCGGCGTGGCCCCGTAGACCACCAGGTCGTACTGGGCCCAGGCCGGGGTCAGGACCAGAAGAAGGAGAAGGAGCGCGCGCATACCCGAAGACCCGGGGCTCCCTTTAGGGCAGGGTCCCCTTGGCCTCCTGGTACTCCGCCACCAGGCGGGCCACCACCTCCTTGGCCGAGGGGATCTCGCGGATGAAGGCCACCCCATGCCCGGCGGAGTAGACCTCCTTCCAGGCCTTGCCCCCACCTTTACGGAAACGCTCCAGGTAATCCCGGAGGAAGTTGGCGGGCACCCCGGTGACCTCGGGGGTGTACAGGATGTCCTCCGGGGTGGCCCTGAGGAGGGCCTCCTTGTACTCCAGGGGGGCCGCCGACTCCCGGGTGGCGATGAAGCGGGTGCCGATGTAGACCCCGTCCCCCAGGGCCAAAGCCGCGAGCACCTGCCTGCCGGTGGCGATCCCCCCGGCGATGAGCACGGGCACCCCCAGCGCCTCCTTGAGCCAGGGGCCGAGGACGAAGGGGCTTACCTGGCCCGCGTGCCCCCCAGCCCCCGAGGCCACGGCCACCAGGGCGTCCGCACCGGCCTCTACCGCCTTTTTCCCGTGGCGAAGGCCCACCACGTCGCACCAGACCACGCCCCCGTAGGCCTTCACCCGCTCCACCACCCGCGTGGGGTCGCCCAGGGAGGTGACCACCAGGGGCACCTTGCGTTCCACCACGGCCTGGAGGTCCTCCTCGAGGCGGGGATTGTCCTTCAGGATGAGGTTCACGCCGAAGGGCACCCGGGGGAAACTCTCCAGGAACTCCCGGAAGGCCTCGTGGGTGCGGAAGTTGAGGCTCGGGATCACCCCGATGCCCCCAGCCTCCGCCACCGCCTGGAGAAGGGGGCCGTTGGACACCAGGAACATGGGCGCGGCCACGATGGGGTAGCGAAGGCCCAGCATCCTCGTGATGGCCGTCTCCATGGGGAGGATTTTACCCGGTTCAAGGATAATCGGGGGGTGGAACCGGAGCGCTCCCTCAAGCTTTCCATCTGGGAAGGAGCCCTTTCCATCCTCTTCCTCAACTGGAGCACCGGGGTGCTCCTCACGGGCTACGCCCTCGTCCTGGGGGCCTCCCCCGGGGCCTTGGCCGCTCTTGGGGGCCTTCCCTTCCTGGCCCAGCTCCTGGCCCCCCTGGCCCTCTTCCTGCGGGGAAGCCGCAAGGCCTTGGCGGCGCGCCTCAACCTCCTTGCCCGGGCCCTCTTCCTGCCCGCGGTCCTCGTCCCCTTCCTGCCCGAGGCCCTCCAGGTACCCAGCCTCCTCCTCTTCGCCGGCCTCTCCCAGCTCCTGGCGGCCCCCGTGGGGGTGCTCTGGCTTTCCTGGATGGCGGACCTCGTGCCTGAGGAGAAGCGCGGGCGCTATTTCGGCCTCCGCAACGCCCTTTTGGGCCTGGTGGGCACCCTGGGCAACCTCCTGGGCGGGGCGGTGGCGGACCGCCTTCCCCCGCCTCTGGGCTACCAGGCGGTCCTCCTCCTGGGGGTGGCCCTGGGCCTTCTCTCCGTGCGCCTCCTCTGGCTCCAGGCGGAGCCCCCGCCCCCCTCCTCCCCCCCTCCCCTCGAGGCCCTCCGCGCCGCCGGGCGGGACCGGACCTACCTCCGCTACCTGCTCTGGGTCTTCGCCTGGTACCTGGCGGTGATGGTGGGGGGGCCCTACGCGGTCCCCTACTTCGTCCAGGTGGGGGGGCTTTCCATGACCCAGGTGGGCCTTTGGACGGTTCTCTCCGCCGTCTCGGGCCTTCTCTTCGGCCCTCTGTGGGGCCGGATGGCGGACCGGGAGGGGCACGGGGCGGTCCTCTTCCGCACCGCCCTGGTGGCGGCCCTGATGCCCCTCTTGTGGCTTGCGGGCTCCCGGGGCTTCCCCTGGCCCATCTGGCTCGCCGCCCTGGCCGATGCCCTGGCCTGGAGCGGCCTGAACACCGCTCTGGCCAACGCCGCCCTGGCCCAGGCCCCCAAGGCCGCCCGGGGAGGCTACCTGGCCCTCTTTTGGCTGGCCCTGGGGCTTGGGGGGCTCGTGGGAAGCCTGGGGGCAGGCGGGCTTGCCCGGCTCAGCTCCGAGCCAAGCCCCTACCACCTGCCCATTCTGGCCTCCACGGTCTTAAGGCTCCTCACGGCCCTGATCCTTCGCCGCCTAGCCCCCTAGCCCCTTGCGGCGCATCTCCCCCCACTGGCCCCGTCGGCGCAGGACCTGGAAGGTGGCCAGGAAGCGCTCCAGGGCCAGGACCTGCCGGTAGCCCAGGACCTCGGCCAGGCTCAAGAAGAGGAGGGCCACCCGGTCCCAAAGCCTGGGGTAGCGCTTGAGGAGGAGGGTCTCCATGCCGATGGCCAGCTGGGAGAGGAGAACCCCGTAGCCCAGCGCCAGGAGCAGAAAGAGGAGGGCGAACTCTACGTTCAAGACGCCGAAAAGGAAAAAGATCGGCAACACCCCATATCCCAGCACCTCCACCACCGGGCCTAAGCCCTCAAAGAGGAAAAAGTAGGGCATGGCCAAGAGGCCTAGACGCCCATAGCGGGGGTTGAAAAGCATGGCCCGGTGCATCCATAGAACCTCCCAGAGACCCCGGTGCCAGCGGTTGCGCTGCCGCCTCAGGGTGGTCCAGTCCGAGGGCACCTCGGTGTAGCAGATGGGGTCGGGGGTGTAGAGGATGCGGTAGTCCCGCCCCTCCTCCCGGGCCCGGCGGTGCAGGCGGACCACGAGCTCCATGTCCTCCCCCACCGTGTCGGTGCGGTAGCCCCCTACCCGCAGGACCTCGGCCCGGCGGAAGAGGCCGAAGGCCCCGGAGATGATGAGCAGGGCGTCCATGGCGCTCCAGCCCGCCCGGCCCATGAAGAAGGCCCGGGCGTACTCAATAATCTGCATTTTTTCAAGAAATCCAGGGGGAAGGTGGAGCTCCTCCACGATCCCTTCGCGCACCCTGGCCCCGTTCAGGGGGCGGATGGTGCCCCCCACCGCCAGGACCCTCTCGTCCTCCAGGAAGAGGCGGCTCGCCCGGAGAAGGGCCTGGGGGTCTAGGAGGCTGTCAGCGTCCACGGCGCAGAAGAGGGGGTAGCGGGCAAAGTTGAGTCCGGCGTTCAGGGCGTCCGCCTTGCCCCCGTTCTCCTTGTCCACCACCAGCAGGTTGGGGTAGAGAAGGGAGCGGTAGACACCGCGGATGGGCTTGGTAGGAAGGACCCTGCGGAAGACCCAGTCCACGCGGACCAGCCTGAAGGCCTCCTGCAGCACCTCGAGGGTCCGGTCCTTGGGCCCATCCGCCACCACGATCACCTCAAACTGGGGGTAGTGGAGGGCCAGGAAGGAGCGCACCGAGGCGGCGATGGTCTTCTCCTCGTTGTAAGTGGGGACCAGGATGGAGACGGGAAGGTAAGCCTCCCGCTCCAGAAGGTCCTTCAGGGAAAGCTCGGAAAGCTCCCTGGCGTAGCGGGCCACCATCTGGAGGCCAAAGAGGGCGAAGGCCGCGTAGAGGAGGTTCAAAAAGGCAAAGTAGTAGAGGACGAAGACCTGGTAGGCGTAGAGGATCAGGGCTACGACCTCCATACCCCCTCCCGGAGCACCTGGGCCGCCATGGCCCGGCCGTAGGGGTCGGGGTGCCTCCCCGCCGCTTCCCGTAAGGCCTGGGCATCCAAGGCGGCCAGAGCCTCCGCCGCCGCCCGGCGCACGTAAAAGGAGGGGTCCTTGAGGGCCTCCCACAGGGCCCTGCGGGCGAGGCCAGGAGGGAGAAGGGGGAAGAGGCGGGCCGCCTGCACCCGCAAAAACTCTTCCCCCTGGCGCAAGAGGGAGAGGACCACCCCCTCGCGGCCGGAAGGCGGGTAGCCCAGGCGGGCGAGGGCCCGGAGCGCGGCCGCTTGAACCTCGGGGTCTTCCGCCTCCAGGAAGGGGAGCACCTTCTCGGCCAGGGCGTGGAGGCGGAGGCGGCCCAGGGCCTCGAGGGCCGCCCAGACCGCCTCCTTGTCCCCCTTCTCCAAAAAGAGGGCCGCCACCGGCGGGGCCCGGTCCTCCAGGAGGAGGAGGGCCTCCAGCAGCGCCCCCCGGGAAAGACCCGAGGCGAGGAGGGCCTGGCCCAGGCGCAAGACCCCCTCGCCCTGGGCCACCCGGGCCCCGGCCCGGGCCGCCGCCAGGCGGAGCACGGGGTCCTGCTGGCCCAGGTAGGGCAGGATGACCTCCAGGGTCTCCGGCAGGCGGGCGAGGCCCAGGGCCTCCAGGGCCTGAAGGCGCTCGGGCCTCGAGGTGAAGCGGCTTCGCAGCCAGTGGGCCCAAGGGGGGCGGGCCCTGCGGATCCAGACCGCCACCTTTTCCCCCATCTCCCCCTTAAGCATCTCCCGCAGGCGGAGCAGGGCCCAAAGGGCGGGCTCCGGCCAGGGGGGAGGCGGAGGGGGCTTGTCGGCGAAGAGGGCCTCGGTGAAGATCCCGAGCCAGCGGGCGAAGGCCTCCTTGTCCCGGGCCTCCTTGAGGGCGGTGTAGGCGTGGTAGAGGAGGATGTACGCCCCCAGCACCAGGAGGATCAGGCCGGTGAGGCCTAGGGCCTGGAAGAGGGCCGCCTGGACCCGGGAAAACTCCGCCCTTTGGAAGAGCCGGGCGGAAAAGGCCAGCACCAGGGCCCCGAGGGCGTAGGCCTCCAGGGCCACCACCAGGAGGACCATGAAGGCGTAAAGCCGCTCACCGCGCCGCCACATACCGCTCCAGGCGGAGGAGGAGCTCCATGGGGCTAAAGGGCTTGGTGAGGTAGTCCTGGGCCCCGAGCCTTAAGGCCTCCAGGACGTGGTGCTCCTGCTTGAGCCCCGAAAGGACGAGGACCGGCGTGTCCCGCCCGAGTTCCTGGCGGAGGTGGCGTAGGAGGTCCAGGCCGAAGCCCCCGGGCAGGTTCAGGTCCAGGACCACCGCATCCCAAGGCTCCGCAAGGGCCTTCCTGCCCAAGGGAAAGTCCTGCACCAAGAATACCTGATGACCTGCCCGCTTGAGGGTCAGCTCCAGCACCCGGGCCACAGTGGGGTCGTCCTCCACCACCAGGATCCGGGCCATGGGGCTATTGTATCCGGGCAAGCAGGGCGCGCACCTCGGGGTCGGGGTTTAGGCGGAGTTCCTCCAGGAGGAGCCCCTTCGCCTCCTCCTTCCTTCCCTCCTCCAGGAGGGCCTTGGCCAGGGTGAAGCGGGCAAGAGGGTAGTCGGGCCTCACCGCCAGGACCTGGCGGGCAAGAAGCTCCGCCTCCTTGGCCCGGCCCAGGGCGAGGAGCACCTCGGCCAGGCCCCAGCGGGCGTCCAGGTTCCCGGGGTCTTGGGCCAGGACCCGGCGGTAGACCTCCTCTGCCTCCCCGTAGCGCCTTAGGTGATAGAGGAGCCTGCCGTAGCGCACGCGGATGTCGGGGCTATCCAGGAGGGCGAGGGCCCTTTCGTAGAGGGGCTTGGCCTCCAGGTAGCGGCCCTGGAGGTAAAGGGCAAAGGCGAGCTCCCCAAGGGCCTCGGCATCGTCGGGAAAGGCGGCCACGGCCCGCCTGAGGTGGGCCTCCGCCCCCTTGGGGTCCTGGGGCAGGCGGCGCTTGCCCTCGTAGAAGCTCTTCCTTTCCCGGAAGGGGACGGGGTCGGAGGGGAAGCCCTCGAGGCCCACCTCGTCCAGGGCGAAGGCCCGCACCTCGGCGAGACGGTCGGCCTGGGGGCGGTAGGTGAAGGAGCCCTCTACCGTCTTGGCGGAGAGGACCACCCGCCCCCCGCTTCGCACCTCCACCCGGAAGCCGCGCGCCCCCTGCGGGCCCACCAGGCGGAAGACCACCTCGCCCGCCTCTCCCGGGGCCGGGCGGACCAAAGGAGGGGGAAGGAGCTTCCGCCTCTCCTGCGTGCCCAAAACCGCCCCCTCCCCGGCGGGAAGCCGCTCCTTCCCCAAGGCTACCTGACCCTGGTAGAGGGAAAGCCGCGCGCCCCCCTCCCGTGAAAGGCGGAGGTGGGTGCCCAGGGGCCGCACCCCTCCTTCGGGGGTGGAGAGGAAAAGGGGCACGGGGGCCTTCCGCACCGCCTCCACCCCGCCCCCTTCCAGGGTGATCCGCACCCGCTCTCCCCCACCCCAGAGGCTCCGCCAGCGCCTCGCCTCCCCCCGGGCGTCCGGGCTGAAGGCGAGCTCCAAGCCCTCTAGCCGCACCACCTCCCCGGCGGGCACCTCCCCGAAGGCCCTGCCCCCCAAGGGGGCGGGAAAGAGGGGAAGCCGGGTGAGGGCCAAGAGGAGAAGGAGAAGGAGCAACAGCCTTCCCACGGGGGGCCGCTCCCCGGGCCTCGGCCGGGGCAGGAGGAGGAGGAAGGTGCTCCCCCGGCCCAGGCGGCTTTTCAGGCGCACCTCCCCCCCGTGGGCCTCGAGGACCCGCTTCACCAGGGCAAGCCCAAGCCCACTCCCCTCCACCCCTCCCCGGGTGGAGGCCCGGTAGAAGGGCTCAAAGACCTTGGCCTGTTCCTCCTTGGGGATCCCGGGCCCCGTGTCCGAGAAGGCGAGAACGTACCGGTCCGTCCCGAGGAGGAGCCTCACCGAAACCCTTCCCCCCTCGGGGGTGTATTTAACGGCGTTGTTTAAGACGTTCAGGACCGCCTGGTAGAGCCAGTCCGGGTCCCCGTAGACCCAGGCCTCCCCCTTGGGCAGGGTGAGGCGGAGGGCTATGCGCTTCCTCCGGGCCAAGGGCCGCACCTCCTCCGCCGCCTGGCGGAGGAGGGCCTTCAGGTCCACCCGCTCCGCCTTCAGCCGGACACCCTGGCCAAGCCTCAGGTAGTCCTGAGCCTTGTCCAGAAGCTCCCGGATGCGCCGGGCACTCCTTTCGGCGATGTCCAAAAGCTCCCTGGCCTCCTGGGGCAGGTCCTCCGTTTCCAGAAGCTCCAGGGCCCCGAGGATGCTCATGAGGGGGTTTTTGATCTCGTGGAGGAGGAGGCGCAAAAGCCGCGCCCCCTCGTCCTGGGCCTTGAGCAGGGCGAGCTCCCGCTCCTTGAGGGCCAGGAGCTCCCCGAAGGCCCGAAGGAGGAGGCGGAGGGCCTCCTGGGTCTCCTTGGCCGGGGGTCTCGGGCTCTCCCAGTAGAGGGCAAGCTCCCCCTCCTCCAAAAGCTTTTCCCCCTTAAGGGGGCCCTCGGGGAGCACCCTTCCCCGGAAGACCACCCGCACCGGGTAGCGCCTCAGGAGCTCCGCGAGGAAGGCGAGGTCTTTGGGGAGGTGCTGGACCACGGCTAAAGGCTAAGGCCTGCCCGTGAAAACCCTGTGAACGCCTAGGGCTTGGGCGCCATCACCACCAGGAGGAGGGCGGGGCTTGCCGACTCGTTGCGCACCCCGTGGGGCGCCTGAGCCGGTGCGAAGGCGGCCATGCCCGGGGCCAGAAGGGCCTCCTCCTCCCCCACCCGCACCACCACCTCTCCCTCGAGGACCACGTAGACCTTGTCCGAACCCTCGTGGGCGTGCACCCTCTGGGCCTGCCCAGGGAGGAGGGCGTAGAGGTCCAGGAACATGTGCTCCGAATCAAAGACGGGAATCTTCAAAAGCCTCTCCTCGGAGAACCGGGCAAGCTTCTTCAGATCGCGGATTTCCATGGCCCAAGTGTACTTGACGGAAGGGCGGCCAAGGGCTAGACTAACCTTTGCGCGCCGGGGAGTAGCGCAGCCTGGTAGCGCACACGCTTGGGGTGCGTGTGGTCGTCGGTTCAAATCCGGCCTCCCCGACCAAAGCAAGGCCCCGCCACAACGCGGGGCTCTTTCCTTTTCCCTAAGCCCGGCCCACCGTACCCATGAGGGCAAACTTCTCGCGGATCACCTGCTTCAGGTAGTCCCGCCCCTTGCCCAGGATCTTGCGGGGGTCGTACTCCTTGGGGTTTTGCGTCACCACCTCCCGTATCCCCAGGGTCATGGCCAGGCGCAAATCCGTGTCTATGTTGATCTTAGCGATGCCGTTGGGGATGGCCCTTTGGATGTCCTCGTCGTGGATGCCGGTGGCCTCCTTGAGCTCGGCTCCCGTGGCGAGAAGCCTCTCCTTAAGCCACGTGGGCACCCCGCTCGCCCCGTGGAGGACCAAGGGGATGGAAACCCGTTTGGCGATCTCCTCCAGGCGCTTGTGGTCTATGTAGGGCCTTCCCCTCCCCTTGTAGGCCCCGTGGCTGGTGCCGATGGCGATGGCCAGGTAATCTATCCCCGTCTCCGCCACGAAGCGCTCGGCCTCCCCGGGGTCGGTGAGGAAGGCCTCGGCCTCGGAGACCTGGACGTTGTCCTCAATCCCCTGGAGACGCCCCAGTTCTGCCTCCACGCTCACCCCCACGGCGTGGGCCGCCTCCACCACCCTTTGGGTCTCCCGCACGTTCTCCTCAAAGGGATGGTGGCTGGCGTCTATCATCACGCTGGTAAAGCCCGCCCTGAGGGCCTGCATGACCATCGGGAAGTCCGCCCCGTGGTCCAGGTGGAGGACCACGGGCACGCGCACCCGGCCCGCCATGTCCTTCACCAGGTTGGCCAGGGTCTCCATGCCGGCGTACTTGCGGGCCCCGTCGGAAACCTGGATGAACACCGGGGCCCTAAGCTCCTCGGCCACCTCGAGGATGGCCTGGGTGATCTCCAGGTTGTTGGTGTTGAAGCTGGGCACAGCGTAGCCTTCCCGCCTCGCCTTGTCCAAGACCTCCTTACCTGTCACCAAGGGCATAGATGGCCTCCTTCAGCGCTTTTAAGTTCTCTGCCACCGGGCGGCCGTTAAAAAGGGCGCTTCCCGCCACGGCCACGTCGGCCCCTGCCCGGTAAACCTCGGCCACGGTCTGCCGGTTCACGCCCCCGTCCACCTCAATCAGGCAGCCTGGGTTCAGGCGGTCCCGCATCTCCTTGAGGCGCTTGAGCCTGGCCGTGGCGGTGGGGATGTACCGCTGGCCGCCAAACCCCGGGTTCACGCTCATGAGGAGGGCGAGGTCCAGCTCGGGAAGGAGGGGCTCAAAGGCCTCTAGGGGGGTCCCAGGGTTCACGGCGAGCCCCGCCTTTTTCCCCAGCTCCTTCACCCGCTCCACCGCCCGGTGCGGGTGGTAGGTGGCCTCAAAGTGCACGGTGATGTGGTCCGCCCCGGCTTGGGCGAAGTCCTCGAGGTAGCGCTCCGGCTGCACGATCATGAGGTGAACGTCCAAAGGAAGGTCCGTGACCCGCCGCACCGCCTCCACGAGGAGAGGCCCGAAGGTGAGGTTGGGGACGAACAAGCCATCCATCACGTCCAGGTGGATCCAGTCCACCCCCGCCGCCTCCGCCTCCGCTATGGCCTCCTTCAGCCTCGTCAGGTCCGCCGTGAGAATGGAGGGCGCGAACTTTAGCATCCTTCCCCCTAGGCCACCCGCAGGTGCCCCCGCTCAATGGCCAGCTCCCGCATCTTAACCAGGTAGTAGGCGATGATGAGCTGGGTCAGGGCCAGGGGGTAGCTCTGCCCCGCCCTATCCCAGAAGGTGCCCACCAGGCTGGGGTCAAAGTGCTCTGCGTGGGGACCCAGGTGCTCCCAGACGATCCTTTCAAAGGCTTGGGCCCTCTCGGGGGAAATGTTTCCGGTGATGTCCAGGATGTCCGCCTCCTTGCGGGTTTCCAGGCGGACGAGGGCCTCGTCCTCGTAGGCGGAATGCAGGACCTCCGAAAGGTCCATCCGGGGCAGGGTGTGCTTGAGGGTGATGCGCACGTTAAGGGTGCTGGGGTTTTCCGGGTCGTAGCCAGGGGGACGGTAGAAGCGGACCACGATGTCCGCGTGCTCCTTCTGGGGCCAGATGAAGGCACGAGAGTCGGGCATGCGCCGCTCTATATCGGCCAAGACCTCCTCCGGGGTGTAGCCCCGCTTGGCCACATCCCGTTTCACCTTCCACTCCCGCCTAAGCTCCTCCTCAGGGTCCAGGTAGACCATCAGGTGGTACCGCCCCCTCAGGGCAGGGGAGTACAGGGTGAGGAGGCCTTCCAGGATCACCACCCTCGGGATAAGCCGCCCCCCTTCCTCCACCGCCCGTGGGGCAGGTACATATACCGGCGGGTCAAAGGTGCCGGTGGAGTGGTTATAGACCGGCTTCAGAATGGGCTCCCCCTCCGCCAGGAGCCGCACGTGCTGCTCCATGATGTCCAGGTAGTTGCACTCGGGGTTCAAGGGGGTGATGCCCAGCTGCTTGCGCTGCTTGCGGTCGTACCTGTGGTAGTCGTCCACGCAAATCCGGGTGGTGCGCTCCTCCCCCAGAAGCCGAGCGATGCCTGCGGAGAGGGTGGTCTTCCCCGCCCCCGAGTCCCCGGCAATACCCAACATGAAGGGCCTATGTGGCATCTTCCGCCTCCTTCCTCTCCCTAAAGACGGAGCTTTGGTAGATGTCCTCCGCCTCCAAGGTCATGAGCTCCTCCGGGGTCACGGGGCCCGCCTTCTGGTAGAGGCGGTAGGCCTGCCGGAGCTTGAAGCGGTCTAGCGCGTTGCGCACGCTCCGGGCATAGGCAAAGTTAGGCAGGGCCATCCGCCTCTCCAGGTACTCCCGGAAAGCCCCCTCGGCCTCCGGGCTAAGGCGGTAACCCTGCCTCTCCAGCATGAGGAGGCCGATGCGGTAGAGCTCCTCTAGGCTGTAGGGGGGGAACTCTATGTGGTGGGCGATGCGGGAGCGCATACCCGGGTTAAGGGCGAAAAACTCCTCCATGCGGTCCTTGTACCCGGCCAGGATCACCACCAGGTCCTCCCGCTGGTTCTCCATGACCTGGAGGAGGATCTCCAGGGTTTCTTGCCCGTAGTCCCGCTCGTTTTCTGCCCGGTAGAGGCTGTAGGCCTCGTCGATGAAGAGGACCCCCCCCATGGCCCGCTTCAATACCTCCTTGGTCTTGGGGGCTGTGTGGCCGATGTACTGGCCCACCAGATCGTCCCGGCTCGCCACCACCAGGTGGTCCCGGCGAATGTAGCCCAGCCGGTGGAGGATGGTGGCCATGCGGAGGGCCACGGTGGTCTTTCCGGTGCCCGGGGGGCCCACGAAGGCCATGTGGAGGGTAGGGCGGTCGGAAACCAGGCCCAGCTCCCGGCGGAGCCGGTCCACGGAGAGGTAAGCGGCGATCTCCCGGATGCGCCGCTTTACGGGGGCAAGGCCCACCAGCTCCCGGTCCAGCGCTTCCAGCACCGCCTCTATCTCCGGGTTTTTCACCACCGCGAGGCCTTTCGGTTCCATGATCCTCCTTTGGGGAAGAGGAGGGCCGGAAAGGCCCGGCCCTCCTTGGGTTCCGGCCTTACTCCTCCCGATAGCGCTCCCCTTCTGGCTTCTGGGTGGCGTAGGGTTCCAGGGTGTACTTGAGCCTCCTGCCGTCGCTCCAGAGGGTGCGGTGGAGGCGGAAGCCCGGCTCCTCCGCCCTGGGCCTGTGGGCGATGAAGGAGACCCGCTGGGCCTGCCACATGGGGGAGGGGTCGTAGCCGTTCACCTTGATGTAGTGGTGGGGGAAGGCCTCCCGGCACTTCCTGAACTCGTACATGGCCGGGGCCGGGTCCTCCAGGTCAAACATGGGCAGGCCCCACATGTTCCAGTAGACGTTGTAAGGGCTGGGATCATCGGTGTACTCAATGGACACCGCCCAACCGTTTTGGAGGATGTAGCGGATCTGGGCCTCGATCTCCTCGTCAGTGAGGTCCGGCAGATAGGAAAAGGTCCCTTGGGTGATCCTCATGGCTTCCTCCTCTAGCTCGGGGTAGGCAGGGCATCCGGGGTGTCGGTGGAAGCGAAGTCAAAGGTGACGCTCCCCCAGGTCTCCAACGCGGCGGCCAGGGCAGGGGAGTGCTGGGCCGCCTTCTTCAGGATCTCGGGCCCCTCGGCCAGGATGTCCCGGCCTTCGTTTCTGGCCTTGACCATGGCCTCGAGGGCCACCCGGTTGGCCGTGGCCCCTGCCTGGATGCCCATGGGATGGCCGATGGTGCCACCCCCAAACTGCAACACCACGTCGTCTCCAAAAAGGGAGAGGAGCAGGTGCATCTGGCCGGCGTGGATGCCCCCCGAGGCTACGGGCATGACCGCGGGCAGGTAGGCCCAGTCCTGGTCAAAGAAGATGCCCTTTACGGGATCGGCCCTGACATACTGCTCCCGGAGGATATCGTAGTACCCCCGCACGAGGTTGGGATCCCCCTCCAGCTTCCCCACGGCGGTGCCCGCGTGGATGTGGTCCACCCCCAGCATGCGCATCCACTTGGCCAGAACCCGGAAGTTGATGCCATGGTTTTTCTGCCGGGTAAAGGTGGCATGGCTGGCCCGGTGGAGGTGGAGGATCATGCCGTTTTTGTGGCACCAGTTGGAAAGGCTCTGGAGGGCCGTATAGCCCATGGTGAGGTCCGCCATGATGATGATGGACCCTATTTCCTTAGCGAACTCCGCCCGCTCGTAGACCTGCTCCATGTCCGGAGCGGTGACGTTCATGTAGTGCCCCTTGCGTTCCCCGGTCACCTGCTCCGCCTTCATTACCGCCTCCTGGGCGTAGAGGAAGCGGTCCCGCCAGCGCATGAAGGCTTGGGAGTTGATGTTCTCGTCGTCCTTGGTGAAGTCCAGCCCTCCGGCCAAGGCCTCGTAGACCACCCGGCCGTAGTTTCGGCCAGAAAGCCCCAGCTTGGGCTTCACCGTGGCCCCGAGGAGGGGGCGGCCGTACTTGTTCAGCATGTCCCGCTCCACGGGGATGCCGTGAGGGGCCCCCTTGAAGGTCTTGAGGTAGGCCACGGGGATTCGCAAGTCCTCAAGCCGCAGCGCCCTCAAGGCCTTGAAGCCGAAGACGTTGCCGATGATGCTGGAGGTCATATTGGCGATGGAGCCTTCTTCAAAAAGCGCCAGGTCGTAGGCGATCCAGGCAAAGTACTGCTCGGGGTTACCGGGAACCGGCTCTACCCGAAAGGCCTTGGCCCGGTAGCGGTCCAGGTAGGTGAGGCGGTCCGTCCAGACCACGGTCCACGTGGCGGTGCTGGACTCCCCAGCCACCGCAGCGGCCGCCTCTTCGGGCTCCACCCCAGGCTGAGGGGTCACCCGGAAAAGGGCGATGGTGTCGGTGTCCTTAGGCTCGTAGTCGGGGTCGTAGTAGCCCATCTCCTTGTACTCCAAGACCCCCGCCTTGCTGTACTTGCCTTTGCCCGCGTACTGGGTTGCCATACCTCCCACCCCCTCAGTAGGCCACGGGGCTGATGCCCCGAAGCTTCTCAAGCCGATGCCAGGCCTCCACCTTGCGGAGGGTACCCGTGGCCCCACGGATCACCCAGCTTTCCGTCCACGCCTGGCCTTTCCCATAGCGCACCCCCCGAAGGAAGGGACCGTCGGTGATGCCCGTGGCGGCGAAGTGGGTGTCCTCGGCTTTACATAGTTCATCTAATGTGTAAACCTTGTCCAGGTCAAAACCCGCGTGAATCAGGTTCCAGCGCTCCTCCTCACCCTGAGGATCCAGGCGCATCTGCATCCCACCCCCTAGGGCCTTGACCGCCACCGCAGCCAGCACCCCCTCTGGGGTACCTCCCGTGCCCATGAGCACGTCCACCCCGGTGTCGGGAAGGACGGCGGCCAAGGCGCCGGCCACGTCCCCATCGGTTTGCAGGCTCACGCGGGCCCCCGCCAAACGGATCTCCTCTATGAGCCGGGCATGCCTGGGCTTGTCCAAAACAAAAACGGTAAGCTCCCGCACCTCTTTCCTCAGGGCCTTGGCGATCGCCCTCAGGTTCTCCGCCACGGAGGCCCGGAGGTCTATGGCCTCCCTGGCCTCAGGCCCCACCACCAGCTTGGCCGCGTAGAAGCCGGGCCCGGGGTTGAAGAGGGCCCCCTCAGGGGCTGCGGCGATGGCGCTGATGGCCCCAGGCCGCCCCAGGGCGAGAAGCCTGGTGCCCTCCACGGGGTCCACGGCCAGGTCCCAAAAGGGACCCTCCCCCTGGCCCAGCACCTCCCCGTTGTACAGCATGGGGGCCCGGTCCTTTTCCCCCTCCCCGATCACCACCCGGCCCCGAAAGTCCAAGGTGTTGAGCAGGAGGCGCATGGCCTCCACCGCCGCCCGGTCCCCGGCCTCCTTGTCCCCCCGGCCCACGTGCCGGGCCGAGGCCAACGCAGCGGCCTCTGTGGCCCGCATGAGGTCCAGGCCGAGGTTGCGCGTGGGCATAGCCATGCGCTTACCTTAGGGGGGGAAATCTATTATTGCAATCATATGCTCAGCCATTTACTATAAGCACATGCTCATATCCAAAGGCGCTAAACTCCCGAACCCTGCCGCATTACGGGTCTTCGTGACGGTGGTGGCGGAGGGGGGAGTGGGCCGGGCGGCCTTGGCCCTGGGGATCACCCAGCCCGCGGTAAGCCAGTACCTGCGGACCCTGGAGGAACAGGTAGGCCATCCCCTCTTTGAACGGCAGGGACGGCACTTGGTCCTCACCCGGGTAGGAGAGGCCCTGCTCCCCGAGGCCCGGCGGGTGGTGCAGGCCCTGGAGGAGTTCCAGCGCATTTCCCAGGCCATGGGGCGGCTGGAGCTGGGCGAGGTAACCCTGGGGGCTGCTACCACCATGGCCACCTACGTCCTCCCCCTTTTCCTCAAGAAGTTCCACGAGGCCCACCCCGGGGTGCGGGTCCACGTGGAAAGCGGAAGCTCCGAGCGCCTGGCAGAGCGCCTCCGGCTTGGCGAGCTGGAGCTAGCCGTCCTGGAAGGGGTGGAGCGGTGGGAGGGGTACGAGCGCCACCTCTTCTACGAGGACGAGCTGGTGCTCATCGTGCCCCCGGAACATCCTTGGGCAGCCCGGGAAGGGGTGCCCCCCGAATGGCTGAGGGAGGAAACCCTGGTGGTGCGCAAACCGGGCTCCATGACCTGGCGGGTGCTGGAAAGGGCCTTTGAACAGGCGGGGTTGGAGTTAAACCCCACCTTTTACACGGACAACAACGAGGTCACCAAGCGGCTGGTGATGGCGGGCGCAGGGGTGGGCATCGTGAGCCGGGTGGTGGTCCAGCCCAACCTGAAGGTGGGGAACCTCAGGGCCCTCAGGCTTGCCCCGCCGGTGGGCGAGATCCGGCGTTACTTCTGGCTGGTCCACCCTAAGGCGGTGACGAATCCCGCAGCCCAGGCTTTGATTGACCTCCTACGGGCCTGACCCAGCGTATGGCCAGGGCAAAGGCCAGCACCATGAATGCGAGGAGGCCAAGCTCGGCCAAGGCCGCCAGAAAGGCGGGCTCTTTGAGGTCAAACTTCTCCAGTGCCTCAGCGGTTAGGACCAGCACCCGGCGGATGGCCGCGATGATGCCGATGACCAGGAAAGGCGTGGCCTCGAGGCCCCCTTCCCGGGCAAAGCGAACCAAGGTGTAGAGGATCTCCGCCAGCATCAGGGAGAGGAGCACGCGGTCCAAAAGCCCCAAGGCCACCCTTCCATAGTCCCCCTGCCAAAAGTGCTGGATCCCCTCCGTCAGGGTGGTGAGGAGGAGGAGGGCAGCTCCCGCAGCGATCAGGAACCCGGCGAAGAGGTAGATGATCGTCTCCGTGGCCTGAAGGATGCGCAAAGCGGTCCCTCTCATCCCGTCAGTCTACATCGTTCAGGTAATTCATCTCCCCGTGCTCTTCCAGAAAGCGCTTCATCTCGTAGGGGGAACGCACCTCGGAAAGATCGGACTTGGGTCCCTCCATCCAATGGGGCAGGGCGGCGGGGGGCGGGGACTGGAAGCCGTAGAAATAATAAAGGGCATAAAAACCCCGCTCGTCCTTCAGCACCACGGCGTCCCCATACCCGTCCTCTAGCACCTTTACTGCCATGGCCTTTGCCTTAGCGAAGGGCAGCTCATCGTACTCCATACCCCCTCCTTACTTAGACTCATTGATGAAAAGGTGGTAGCCGTTCTCCTCCAGCCACCGCGCCTGGTCGTAGGGGTCGCGAAAGCCTTCGGGCGAAGGCTTCGGGCCCTCCACCCAGTCGGGCGTTTCCTCAGGGTGAGGCGCCCTGAGACCGTAGAGGCCGAAGAGGTAGTAAAGGGCATAAAATCCCCCTTCCCCCTCTAGGACCAAGGCCTCCCCCATCCCGTCCGCCAACACCTTGAGGGCCTTCTCCTCCGCCTCCCGGTAGCTCATCTCCCGCATGGGGGCACCTCCAGGACCACCTGGTAATCGGTGGTGAGGCGGTCCTTGGCCATGGGGCGAAAGACCCGGTCGGCGAAGTCCACGTGCAGGGGGTGGTCCCGGTAGCGTTCCACCACCTCGGGCCCAGAAAAGAGAACGGAGATAAAGTAGCGGTAACGAACCCCTGGCAAAAGGGCCTCCCCAAAGCGAAGCCCCACCACCCCGGGAATGCGAAGCAGGACCTCCTTGGCCTCCTCGGCCATGCGCAAGACCTCCTCACGGGAGGCTTCCGCGTTGAACACGATCAGGTGCTCCACCACCCTCTCACCTCCTCCAGATACGCCAGGTCCGCCACCAGTGCCTGCCCCTGCCGGGGACCCTGGAGCACCCGCCCGGGCCTTCCCGGCTCTCCCAGGTGGGTGAGGACCGCCTGGGCCTCGGAAAAGTCTTGGTGGGCGGTATAAAGCCCCGGGGTGACCAGGACGGGAAGCCCGGCCCCCGAGGCAGCGAGAAGGCCATTGCGGGAATCCTCCAGGGCCAAAGCCTCCCGAGGGGCCAACTCCAGGCGCTTTAGGGCGAGGAGGTAGATGGCGGGGTCGGGCTTTTTCCGGGGAACCACATCCCCTGCCAAAACCAGGTCAAACACCCCCTCTAGGCCGGTACGCGCCAGGAAAGCGTGGGCGTTTTCCGGGCTGGTGGTGGTGGCCAGGGCCAACCTAAGCCCTGCCCCTTTGGCCTCCCAAAGGAGCCGAGACACCCCAGGCCTCAGGGCCACACCCTGCGCCAGGAGCTCGGCGAAGAGCTCGTTCTTGCGGCGGTGCACGCGGGCGATCTCCTCGGGGGAAAGAGGGGGGCAGCCTTGGCAACCCTGGAGGAAGCGGGCGATGCGCTCCTTGCCCCCGGTGGTCTCCAGGAGGGAGCGGTACAGGTCTTGGTCCCAAAAAAGGGGCAGGCCCATCTCGGCGAACGCCCGGTTGAAGGCCGCCCGGTGGACCTCCTCCGTCTCCGCCAGGGTGCCGTCCAGATCCCAAACCAACGCCTTCAGCCCCACCATAGGCGCATCCTGGCCATGGCCAGCCCCTTGAGGGCCTCCTTCATTCCCGCCATAAGCTCCAAGTACGCCCCCTGGGCCTCCTTTAGAGCCCGGGCGGCCTCGAGGGCCAGGTCGGCGTAGAGGTTGATCTTGCGGATCCCCCGGGCGATGAGGGCCCGGTACTCCTGCGGGGAAAGCCCCGAGGCCCCGTGCAACACCAAGGCCACGGGTAAAGCGGAAAGCTCCTCCAGGAGGGGAAGGTTCAGGCGCACGGGTCCCTTGTAGAACCCGTGCCGGGTACCCACGCTCACCGCCAAGGCGTCCACCCCGGTAGCTTCCCAAAAGCGGCGGGCCTCCTCCGGGTCCGTGTAGAGGGGCTGGGCCTCCCCTTCCTCCCCCTGGGCGCCGTAATGCCCCGGCACCACCCCCACCTCCCCCTCCACCCCGGCCCCAAAGGCCCGGGCCACCTCCACCGCCAAGCGGGTAAGGCGGAGGTTCTCCTCCAAGGGCAGGTGGCTTGCGTCCAGCATCACGCCGGTGAAGCCCAGGCGGAGGGCCTCCGCGATCTGGGCGAGGCTTTCCCCGTGGTCCAGATGGAGCGCCACGGGAACCCGGGCCGACTCCCCCAGGTAGCGAAGCCCGGGGGCCAGGGCCCCCAGAGGGGCCCCCCCCAGGTGAGGGGCCACGCTGAGGATCACCGGCACCCCTAGGGCCTCCGCCGCTTCCAAAACCGCCTCGGCCCACTCCAGGCCCACCACGTCAAAAGCGGCCACGGCCCGGCCCCGTTCGGGAAGGACCTCCCTAAGGCTCCTGAGCATCGGCCCTCCGGAAGACCATGCCCTCCCCGCGGAACCCCGCATAAAGGGGCACCACCCCATGGGCGTCCACCCGTGCGCACGCCTCCACGTCCGCCGAAAGCCCCACCTCCCGCAGGGCCAAGGCGGCTTCGGATGCTTGTAAAACCTCCAAGGGGGGTTGATGGGTGAGAAGGAGGGCAAGGACAGCCCCATCCCCCATAGGCCGGAAGCCCCTCTCCTGGAGGCGCTTACCGATGATGCCTGCGGTGTAGAGGTCGTCCAAGGCCACCCGGCCTTCCCTGCCCGCGCACACCAAGGCGACCTCCTCCCCCAAGCGGGCGGCCTCCTGGGCCACAGCGGTGGCGTTTTGCAGGCTTCCCAGAAGGATGGCCCGGGCCCCCCGGACGGCGTGGGCAGCCCGGGTGCCGTTGGTGGTGGCCATGACCACGGTCCGACCCTCGAGGCCAGCCACCTCCCTCGGGGAGTTTCCCAGGTCAAACCCCGGGGGCCTAAGCCCCCCCACCTCCCCGGCCAGAACCTCCTCCCTGCCCTTTAGGGCCCGGGCGGCCTCGAGGGAAGGGGCCAATACCAAGGCCCGGGCCCCGGCCCTAAGGTAGGCCGCTGCGGTGGTGGTGGCCCGGATCACGTCCACCACAACGACCACCCCGGCGTAGGCCCCAGGGCGCGGGAGGGGGTCCACCCAGAACCTCATAGGAGCTCGGCCAAAGCCTCCGCCACCCGCTCGGGGGTGAAGCCCAGCCGCTCGTAGACCTCGGGATAGGGGGCGCTCGCCCCGAAGCGGTCCAGGCCCACCACCTTCTTTGCATACCGCTCCCAGCCCAGGGTCGCCCCGGCCTCCACCGCCACCACCGGAAGCCCCGGGGGAAGGACCTCGTGGCGGTAGGCCTCGGGCTGGGCCTCAAAGAGCTCAAAGGAGGGCAGGCTCACCACCCGCACCCGCACCCCCCTCTCCAGGAGGAGGGCCCTGGCCTTCAGGGCCAGGTGCACCTCGCTCCCCGTGGCCACGAGAACCCCTTGGGGCTCCTCGGCGTCCTCCAGCACATAGCCTCCCCGCAAAAGCCCCTTGGCCTTCTCCGGGGAGAGGAGGGGCACCGCCTGGCGGGTGAGGACGAGGGCGGTGGGGCCCTCCTTGCGCTTTAGGGCCACCTGCCAGGCGTAGAAGGTCTCGTAGGCATCGGCAGGCCGGATCACCCAGAAGGTCGGCATGGCCCGAAGGCTCATGAGGTGCTCCACGGGCTGGTGGGTGGGGCCGTCCTCGCCCAGGGCGATGGAGTCGTGGGTGAAGACATAGACCGTGGGGGTACCCATGAGGGCGGCGAGGCGGAGGGCGGGGCGCATGTAGTCGGAGAAGACCAGGAAGGTTCCCCCGTAGGCCCGGTACCCCCCGTGGAGGTTGAGCCCGTTCAGGATCGCCCCCATGGCGTGCTCCCGCACGCCGAAGTGCAGATAGCGGCCCAAAGGGTTCCCCCGGGAGAAGCCCTCCATGCCCTCGGCCTGGGTGTTGTTGGAAGGGGTAAGGTCGGCACTTCCCCCAAGAAGCTCCGGCAGACGGGGGACGAGGACGCTTAGGACCCGGCCGCTCGCCGCCCGGGTGGCCACGGGCTTGTCAAAGACCGGGGGTTCCTCGGGAAGGGGGGGAAGCTCCCCTTGAAGGCGCCGCATAAGCTCCTGGTACAGGTCCGGGTACTCCCGAGCGTAGGCCTTAAGGCGCCGCTCCCAGTCCTCCTGAAGCGCCCTTCCCCTTTCCCGCTGGTCCATGTGGCGGTAGACCTCCTCCGGCACCGCGAAGGGGGGATAGGGCCAGGCAAGGCGCTTGCGGGTGGCCTCCACCGCCTCGGGCCCCAAGGGCTCCCCGTGGGCCTTGTGGGAGTCCTGCTTGGGGGAGCCAAAGCCGATGTGGCTCCGCACAGCAATCAAGGTGGGCCGCTCGTCCAGCTTGGCGAGCCTTAGGGCATGGCGGAGGGCGTCTAGGTCGTTGGCGTCCTCCACCCTTAGGGTCTGCCACCCGTAGGCCCGGTAGCGCCCGAGGACATCCTCGGTGAAGGCGAGGCCGGTGGGGCCGTCAATGGAGATGCGGTTGTCGTCCCAGAAGACGATGAGCTTGGAAAGCCCCCAGTGCCCCGCCAGGGAGGCCGCCTCCCCGGAAACCCCCTCCATCAGGTCTCCGTCCGAGGCCAGGACGTAGGTGTAGTGGTCCACCACGGTGTGCCCGGGGCGGTTGAACTCGGCGGCGAGCTTCCTTTCCGCCAGGGCCAGGCCCACGGCGGTGGAGATTCCCTGGCCCAAAGGCCCCGTGGTCACCTCCACGCCCGGGGTGTGGCCGCGCTCGGGGTGGCCCGGGGTCTTGGAGCCCCACTGGCGGAAGCGCTTTAGCTCCTCCAGGGGAAGGTCGTAGCCCGTGAGGTGGAGGACGGCGTAGAGGAGCATGGAACCGTGCCCCGCCGAGAGGACAAACCGGTCCCGGTCGGGCCAGCTGGGGTCCAGGGGGTTGTGGCGCATGACCTCCCGGAAGAGGAGGTAGGCCAAAGGCGCCATGGCCATGGGCATCCCGGGGTGGCCGCTTTTGGCCTTTTCCACAGCGTCCACAGCCAGAAAGCGGATGGCGTTCACCGAAAGGGCGGTGAGGTCCTGGGTCTGGGTCATCTTCCCTCCAGGCTAGCCTCCCGTGAAGCCGGGCACAAGGCAGGCCCGGACCTCCGGGCATAAAGGGGGGCTTATGGAAAACCCGCCCCTCAAGGGGCTTTGGCCCCGGGGGAAGACTATACCCCGAGGCCAGGGGGAGGAGGGCTTGACCCTAGGGGCCCGAGCCCCTAGACTGGGGCCCAACATGTGGCCTTACTCCCGCAATGACGCCTAAGAGGGGGGCCAGGCTTCCGCCCCCCCGGCAGCCCTTGGCCGGGGGGGCTCGGCTTAAGGAGGTAAGGATGCGCGTTCTAGTGAGCGAACTCAGGGAGCACACGGGCCAGGAAGTGGAGATCTTGGGGTTTTTACACTGGCGAAGGGACCTGGGAAAGGTGCAGTTCCTCCTCGTCCGGGACCGAAGCGGGGTGGTCCAGGTGGTCTCCGGGGGCCTAAAGCTTCCCCTTCCCGAGTCCTCCTTAAGGGTGCGGGGCAGAGTGGTGGAAAACCCCAAGGCCCCGGGGGGCCTCGAGGTCCTGGCGGAGGAGGTGGAGGTCCTCTCCCCTGCCCTGGAGCCCACCCCGGTGGAGATCCCCAAGGAGGAGTGGCGGGCCAACCCCGAAACCCTCCTGGAGTACCGCTACGTGACCTTAAGGGGGGAAAAGGCCCGCGCCCCCCTCAAGGTCCAGGCCGCCCTGGTGCGGGGCTTCCGCCGCTACCTGGACCGCCAGGGCTTCACCGAGGTCTTCACCCCAAAGGTGGTGCGGGCCGGGGCGGAAGGGGGCTCTGGCCTCTTCGGGGTGGACTACTTTGAGAAGCGGGCCTACCTCGCCCAATCCCCCCAGCTCTACAAGCAGATCCTGGTAGGGGTGTTTGAACGGGTTTACGAGGTGGCCCCGGTGTGGCGGATGGAGGAGCACAACACCAGCCGCCACCTGAACGAGTACCTCTCCCTGGACGTGGAGATGGGCTTCATAGAGAGCGAGGAAGACCTCATGCGCCTAGAGGAGGAGCTTCTCCAGGAGATGCTGGAAGAGGCCCAAACGAGCGCGGGAAGGGAGGCCGCCTTGCTGGGGGCCGACTGGCCCTCCCCCCCCAAGGACATTCCCCGCCTGACCCACGCCGAGGCCAGGAGGGTCCTCAAGGAGGAGCTCGGCTACCCCGTGGGCCAGGACCTCTCCGAGGAGGCCGAGCGGCTCCTCGGGGAGTACGCCAAGGCCCGCTTTGGCTCCGACTGGCTCTTCGTCACCCGCTACCCGCGGGCCCTGCGCCCCTTTTATACCCATCCCGAGGAGGACGGCACCACCCGGAGCTTTGACCTCCTTTTCCGCGGCCTGGAGATCACCTCCGGGGGCCAGCGGATCCACCGATACGAGGAGCTCTTGGAGAGCCTAAAGGCCAAGGGGATGGACCCCGAGGGCTTCCAGGGGTACCTCGAGGTCTTCAAGTACGGGATGCCCCCCCACGGCGGCTTCGCCATCGGGGCGGAGAGGCTTACCCAGAAACTTCTGGGCCTCCCCAACGTCCGCTACGCCCGGGCCTTCCCCCGGGACCGCCACCGGCTCACGCCCTAAGACCCCCCCATGCGGGCGCGCGGGGGAACCGAGCCCCGCCCCAGCAGGGCCAGGGCGGGGGCTTCGGCCGTCCCTAGAAGCGGTCAAAGAGGATCTCCCGCTTGACCTCCTCAATGAGCTGGGTCACGGGAATCTCCCGGGGGCAGGCCTCGGTGCAGTTGAAGGCGGTGCGGCAGCGCCAGACCCCGCTTGCCGAGGCCAGGGCCTTGAAGCGCTCCCTTTTGCCCCGGTCCCGGGAGTCAAAGAGGAAGCGGTGGGCTTGGACGATGGCCGCGGGGCCGAGGTAGGTCCCGTTGGTCCAGAAAACCGGGCAGCTCGTGGTGCAGGCGGCGCAGAGGATGCACTTGGTGCCGGGATCAAACCGCTCCCTTTCCTGGGGGGACTGGAGCCTTTCCCTCTCGGGCGGGGGCTCGTCGTTGATCAGGAAGGGCTTCACCGCCCGGTAGGCGGCGAAGAAGGGCTCCATGTCCACGATGAGGTCCTTCTCCACGGGGAGGCCCCGGATGGGCTCCACGGTGATCACGCTTCCCAGGTCCTTGACCAGGGTCTTGCAGGCCAGGCGGTTTCTGCCGTTGATGAGCATGGCGTCGGAGCCGCAGATCCCGTGGCCGCAGCTTCGCCGGAAGGCCAGGGTGCCGTCTTGCTCCCCCTTCACCTTGTGCAGGAGGTCCAGGACCCGGTCCCAGGGCTCGGCTTCCACCTGAAAGGTCTGCCAGCGGGGCCGCGCGTCCTTGGCGGGGTCAAAGCGGAGGATCTTGAGGGTCACCTGCATGCTGCCTCCTAGTAGGTCCGGGCCCGGGGCTCAAAGCGGCCCAGGACCACGGGCTTGTAGCGGAAAGAGACTTTGCCGTCCCCCACCTTGTAGGCCAGGGTGTGCTTGAGCCAGTTCTGATCGTCCCGCTCGGGGTAGTCCTCCCGGGCGTGGGCCCCCCGGGACTCGGTGCGGTTCAGGGCCGAGTGCACCAGGGCCTCGGAAACCTCGAGGAGGTACCCGAGCTCCAGCGCCTCCACGAGCTCGGTGTTGTAGGCGTCCCCCTTGTCGTCAATGGCGATCCGCTGGTACCGGTCCATGAGCTCCTTGAGGACCTCCACCTGCTTCTTAAGGAGCTCCCCGGTGCGGAAGACGGAGGCGTGGTCCATCATGGACTGCTGGAGCTCGGCCCGGAGCTGGGCCACCTTCTCCTTGCCGGTGGAGTTCTTGATGCGCTCAATCCGCTCCCGGCTTTCCCCCAGGTGTTCCTCGGTGAGCTCCAGGTAGTCCTGATCCTTGGCAAAACGGGCGGCGTGAATCCCCGCCCGCCGGCCAAAAACCACGAGGTCCCCCAGGGAGTTCGTCCCCAAGCGGTTCGCCCCATGGAGGCTCACGCAGGCCGCCTCCCCGGCGGCGTAAAGCCCGGGGACCACGGTGTTCTTCTCGTCCCGGATCACCTCCCCCCAGAGGGTGGTGGGGATCCCCCCCATGGCGTAGTGGGCGGTGGGCATCACCGGGACGGGCTCCTTTCTGGGGTCCACCCCCAGGTAGATGCGGCTGAACTCGCTGATGTCGGGCAGCTTCTTCTCAATGACCTCGGGGGGCAGGTGGGTGAGGTCCAGGAGAACGTGGTCCTTCTTCGGGCCGCAGCCCCGCCCCTCCCGCACCTCCAAGTACATCGCCCGGGAGACGAGGTCCCTGGGGGCCAGGTCCTTGATGGTGGGGGCGTAACGCTCCATGAAGCGCTCCCCAAGGGCGTTGCGCAAAATCCCCCCCTCGCCCCGGGCGCCCTCCGTGAGGAGGATGCCCAAGGGGAAAAGCCCCGTGGGGTGGAACTGGTAGAACTCCATGTCCTCGAGGGGAAGCCCCTTGCGGTAGAGGATGGCCTGGAGGTCCCCCGTGAGGGTGTAGGCGTTGGAGGTCACCTTGTAGATGCGGCCGAACCCCCCCGAGGCGATGACGATGGCCTTGGCCTCAAAGAGGTGAAGCTCGCCGGTGGCCAGCTCATACGCCACCAGGCCCCGGGCCACGCCGTCCACCAGGATCACGTCGGTCACATGGAACTCGTTGTAGAAGGTGATGTTGTGTTTGACGCACTGCTGGTAAAGGGTCTGGAGGATCATGTGCCCGGTGCGGTCCGCAGCGTGGGCCGCCCGGTGGACGGGGGCCTTGCCCCAGTCCTTGGTGTGCCCGCCGAAGCGGCGCTGGGCGATCTTGCCGTTAGGGAGCCGGTCAAAGGGGAGGCCCATGTGCTCCAGCTCAATCACCGCCTCAATGACCTCCTTGGCGAAGACCTCGGCGGCGTCCTGGTCTGTGAGGTAGTCCCCCCCCTTGACCGTGTCAAACATGTGCCACTCCCAGTGGTCCTCCTCCACGTTGCCGAGGGCGGCCCCTATCCCGCCCTGGGCCGCCCCGGTATGGCTTCGCGTGGGGTAGAGCTTGGAGACCACGGCCACGTCCGCCCCTTCCCTGGCCGCATAGAGGGCGGTGGCCAAGCCCGCTCCCCCTGCGCCCACCACGATGACCTCGTGCCTGTGCGCCATGTCACCTCACCCCAAAGTCGTGGTTGAAAAGGGCCAGGCTACCCAGGAAGAAGAGAAAAGCGATGAGGCTGTAGACCACCACCTTGGTCCAAAAGCGCCTCACCGGGTGCCGCACCCAGTCGTCCAGCACATAGCGAAGCCCGTTTCCCCCATGGAGGAAGGCCAAGGCCAGGATGAGCCAGTCGTAGACCTTCCAGGTGGTCTGGGAAAGTCTCCTGGCCACGTAGTCGTAGTCAATCCGGTTCAGGTCCACCAGGATGGCGTTCATCCACATGTGGCCGATGAGGAGGAAGACCAGGACCACCCCGGAGATGCGCATGAAGACCCACCAGTAGAGCTCCAGGTTGGTGCTGGCCTCCAGCCTGGCCTCCTCGTAGCGCCTGGACTTAATCGCCATGGCCGCCTCCTAGGATCCCACCCCCGATCTTGACGAGGAAGGGCAGGTAGAAGATCACGAAAAGAACCCAGGCCGCGTACCAAAGTTGCCGCTGATAGCGCACCCCCCAGGAGGTAAAGTCCATGAGGATGATCCTTAGGCCGTTGAACCCGTGGTAGAGCACCCCTGCGATGAGGATGAGGAGGCCCACCTGGAACACGGGCTGGTGGTAGAACTTCATGAAGGCGTTGGACACCTCCGGCCCCCACATGGCGCTACTGATGTTGGCCACGTGGAGCATGAGGAAGACCAGGATGCCCAGGCCCGAGATCCGGTGCAGGTAAAAGGCCCACTGCCCTTCTCTTCCCCGGTACATGTCACCTCCTTGCCAGGCCCCATGATACCACCCTCCCCAGGCCGCTAACGGTTATCCGGGACCACAAAGGCCCCCACATACCCCCTTCCCGTATTTAGCTTGCGCCAGTAGGGAAAAATCGCCGAGGGCTCCCCCAGCCCCCCTTCCCGGGGGCCCCCCGGGAAAGGCAAGGGGGGATTCCCGCACCAGGACAAGGTATTGACAGGGGGGGGAGGGGGGGGCATAATGGGGGGCGTGCCGCAGGGGATACCCCGGGGGGCACGGGAAGGAGGTGGTCGTGGTGGAACTCTTTGGATTCGGCCCTCACCTGATGGTGGACGGCTACGACGCCAACCCCGAGAAGCTCCGCGACGCCGAGCTGGTGCGGCGCGTCCTGGACGAGCTCCCCGAGGAGATGGGGATGACCAAGGTCCTTCCTCCCTTCGTCTACAGCTACGGCCCGGACGGGGAGGAGGGGATTACCGGGGTGGTGATCATCGCCGAAAGCCACATCGCCATCCACACCTTCCCCAAGAAGCGCTTCCTCTCCATTGACATCTTCTCCTGCAAGGCCTTTGACGTGGCCAAAGCCCTGCAGAAGGTAGCCGGGGTCTTTGAGATCGGCCGCTACGAGACCTACATGATCCACCGGGGCAAGGAGTTCCCCAAGGACCCCGACCTGGCCCGAGCCATCGTCCTGGGGGAACGGGAATACCTCGAGGCCCGGGTGGGCTAAGGCCTCCCAAAGGGGGCGCCCATGGGCGAAACCAGGGGTGGCCCGTGGCGAGATCCAGGTTCGGACGCTTGGCGTCCGAAGGTTTTCATTTCCGGCTCATCGTTCCTGCCTAGCCTTGATGGAGGAGGCCTGGGTATGGTGCGCAAGCTAGTGACGCTGGTCCTCTTGGCGCTGGGCGTGGCTTCGGCCCAAAGCTTCCGCGGCCTTTCCCTAGGTACCCCCTACCCGGAGATGGGGGTCCAGCCCGGGGAGAGCGTGAGCCTCACCCTCACCGTGAAAAACCACGGCCTGCCCCCTGGGGTGGTACGCCTGGCCGTGGCGGAGGCGCCCCCGGGCTGGCAGGCCAGCCTCATCGGGGGAGGGCGGCTGGTCCGGGCGGTCTACCTGGCCCCGGACGGGGAGGCCAGCCTCACCCTCCGCCTCCAGCCGCCCAAGGAGGTCAAGCCCGGCACCTACCGCTTCCTGGTGCGGGCCGAGGGTCTGGGGCAGACGGCCACCCTCCCCATCGCCCTGGTGGTGGGCCAGGGCCTGCCCCAGCGGCTCTCCCTCGAGGCCGAGCTCCCCGTCCTCAAGGGCCCGCCCACCAGCTCCTTCCGCTACCGGGTAACCCTTAAGAACGAGTCCGACCGCGACCTCCTGGTCTCCCTGGAGTACGAGGCGCCCAAGGGCTTCCAGGTCACCTTCACCCCTGCCTTCGGCAGCCAGCAGGTCACCAGCCTGCCCATCAAGGCCGGGGAGAGCAAGGACCTGGACGTGGAGGTCTCCCTGCCCAAGGACACCAAGGCGGACGCCTACGGCATCACCCTCCGGGCGGTGGCCGGGGAGGCCAAGGCGGAGCTCGGGCTCACCCTCCAGGTCACGGGCCGCCCCGAGGTCTCCTTCACCACCAAGGAGGGGCGCCTCTCAGGCCAGGTGACCGCGGGGCGGGAAAACCCCCTTAAGCTCGTGGTGAAGAACCAGGGGAGCGCCCCGGCCAAGAACCTTTCCTTCAGCGCCGCAGAACCCTCGGGCTGGGAGGTCAAGTTTGAGCCCGACAAGCTGGAGGTGCTGGAGCCGGGGAAAGAGGCCGAGGTCACGGCCCGCATCAAGCCCTCCCCCAAGGCCGTGACGGGGGACTACATGGTCACCCTTTCCCTGTCGGGGGACGAGGGCGTCTCCGCCAGCCTGGACTACCGGGCCACGGTGGTGCGCTCCACCCTCTGGGGCCTGGTGGGGATCGGCCTGATGGCCGTGGCCCTCCTGGTCCTGGGCTTCGCCGTGAACCGCTTTGGCCGGAGGTAGCATGGCGGTCATCCAGACCCGGGGGCTCACCAAGCGCTACGGGCGCGTGGTGGCGGTAGAGGACCTCCACCTCGAGGTGGAGGAGGGGGAGGTCTTCGGCCTCCTCGGCCCGAACGGCTCGGGGAAGACCACCACCATCCTCATGCTCCTGGGCCTCACCGAGCCCACCTCGGGGGAGGCCCGGGTGCTGGGCCTAGACCCCATGCGGGAGCCCTTACGGGTGAAGGCCCGGGTGGGCTACCTCCCCGACCAGGTGGGGTTCTACGGGGAGCTCACCGCCTGGGAGAACCTGCGCTACACCACCCGGCTTTTAGGCCTCTCCGAGGGCGAGGCCAAGGCCCGCATGGAGGAGGTCCTGAAGCGCATGGGGCTTTGGGAGGTGAGGGACCGGAAGGTGGCCGCCTTCAGCCGGGGCATGCGCCAGCGCCTGGGGCTGGCGGAGGTCCTCCTCAAAAGGCCCCGGGTCGCCATCCTGGACGAGCCCACCCTGGGCCTGGACCCCGAGGCGGCCCGGGAGTTCCTGGGGCTCATCAAGGGCCTCAAGGGGGAAGGGATCACCGTCCTCCTCTCCAGCCACCTTCTCCACCAGGTGCAGGAGATCTGCGACCGGGTGGGGCTTTTCCACAAGGGGCGCCTGGCCCTTTTGGGCACGGTGGAGGAGCTGGCCGCCCGGGTCCTCGGGGGAGGGTACGAGATCCTGGTGGAGGCGAGCCCCGGCCTGCAGGCCTCCTTCCAGGCCGTGGAGGGGGTGACCCGGGTGGAGGCGGAAGGGGGCCGCTACCGGGTGCTGGCCACCAAGGACGTGCGCCCCGCCCTCGCCCGGGTGGCGGTGGCGCAGGGGGAGCTTTTGGGCCTCGCCCTGAGGCGGCCCAGCCTGGATGAGGTCTACGCCCGCTACTTCAAGGAGGTGGCCCATGCGGCGTGAGGGTTCCCCCTGGACCGGTCTCTGGGCCGTCTTCTTCAAGGAGATGGCCGACCACCTTTCCGGCCTTCGGATGCGCATCCTCGAGGGCCTCATCCTCCTCTCCGCCCTGGCCGCCGTGTACACGGGCACCCAGACCCTGCGCCAGACCGTGGGGGAGGACCCCTACCTCTACCTCAAGCTCCTCACCACCGCCCAGGATCCCCTGCCCTCCTTCGTGGGCTTCCTCTCCTTCTTCGTGCCCCTGGCGGCCATCGCCTTGGCCTTTGACGCGGTGAACGGGGAGTACGCCCGGGGCACCCTCTCCCGGGTCCTCTCCCAGCCCATCTACCGGGACGCCCTGCTCTTCGGCAAGTTCCTCGCGGGGCTCGGCACCATGGGGGTCCTCCTCCTGGCCCTCCTCCTCCTGGTCCTCGGCCTCGGCCTCTTCACCCTGGGGGTACCCCCGGGCGGGGAGGAGGTGGCCCGCATCCTCTTCTTCCTTCTGGCCACCCTGGCCTACGCGGGGGTCTGGCTGGCCGTGGCCCTCCTCTTTTCCGTGCTCTTCCGCCAGCCCGCCACCGCCGCCTTGGCCGCCATCGGCGTCTGGCTCTTCTTTGCCATTTTCTTCCCCATCCTCACCGAACTCGTGGCCGGCGCCCTTCTGCTCCAGGCCGACCCCTTGGATCCGGAAAGCCAGCTCAGGCAGGCCAACCTGGCCCTCTGGATCTCCCGCCTCTCCCCCAACACCCTTTACGCCGAGGCCCTCACCGCCATCCTGAACCCGGCGGTGCGCTCCTTGGGCCCCATCCTCATCACCCAGCTGGAGGGGGCGGTCCTGGGCACCCCCCTGCCCCTCTTCCAGAGCCTCCTCCTCATCTGGCCTCAGCTCACCGGCCTCTTCGCCCTGGCCGTCCTCCTCTTCACCCTGGCCTACGTGACCTTCCAGCGGCAGGAGGTCAGGGCCTAGCCCCGGGGCCTACTCCAGCCACTCCGTGGCGTAGGCCTGGGTCTTGGGGATGATGCAGAGGAACTCCACGGGCTCCTCCCCCTCGTTCAGGTAGGCGTGGGGGGTCTCCGGGGGGATGAAGACGGCCTGCCCCGCGGAAACCTCCCGCACCTCCTCGCCCAAGAAGAGCTTCATGCGCCCAGAGAGCACGTACTGCTGGTGCTCCAGGGTGGGGTGCTTGTGCCGCGGGATCCTCCCCCCAGGGAGGAGGGTGAACTTGCGCAGGACGAAGTGGGGGGCCCCATCCTCCGGGCCGATGAGCACCTGGATGAAGGCCTTCTCCCCCCGCTCCACAGGGCGGGCCTCGAGGCTTGCCGCCTGCTTGACCACGGGCTTCATGCCGCCCATTGTAGCAAAAGCCCCTCCACGTCCTCGTCCGTGACCTCGCCGAAGTCCAGGTAGTAGGCCCCCACCGCGGCGAAGTCCGGAGGGGTAAAGAGGGCCACCACCTCCGCCCGCGCCTCGAGGCGCTCCACCGCCTCGGGGCTGGCCACAGGCACCCCCACCACCACCCTGGCGGGCTCCTCCGCCAGGACCACGGCAAGGGCGGCCTCCATGGTGGCCCCGGTGGCGACGCCGTCGTCCACCAGAACCACCTCCCTCCCCTTAAGGGGAACCTTGGGCCGCACCTTCCGGTAGCGCTCCGCCCGCTTGCGGATCACGTCCCTCTGCCGGGCCGCCTCCCGCTCCAGGTAGCTCGGGTCGGCGTACTGCAGGGCATAGGGCTTGAGGATCAGCTCCCCCCTCTCCCCCACCGCCCCCAGGGCGAACTCGGGGTTGCCCGGAGCCCCCACCTTGCGCACCAGGACCACGTCCAGCTCCCCCAATAGCCGCCTGGCCACCTCGTCGGCCACCACCACCCCGCCGCGGGGAATGCCCAGGACCACGGGGCGCACCAGGCCCAAGGGCTTTAGGGCCTCGGCCAGCAGGGCTCCGGCGTGCCTGCGGTCGCGGAAGCGCATAAGAAACCTCCGTTCCCATGGTACACCGCCCGCAGGTCTTGAACGCGGTATAAGTTTTTTGGTAGCCTAAGCCCCAAGGAGGTCCCCATGGCTGAAGTCCGCGCCAAACCCTGGCTGGCCCACTACGACCCCGGCGTGCCCGAAGAGGTGGAGGTGCCCCCCATCCCCCTCTGGCGCCTCCTGGAGGAAAGCGCCAAGCGGTTCCCCCAGAACGTGGCCCTGGAGTTCCTGGGGAGGACCCTCACCTACCAGGAGCTCTGGGAGAGGTCCCGGCGCTTCGCCCAGGGGCTTAAGGACCTGGGGGTGAGGCCCGGGGACCGGGTAGCCCTCATGCTCCCCAACACCCCCCAGTTCGTCCTCGCCTTTTACGGCGTCCTGGTGGCGGGTGGGGTGGGGGTGAACGTGAGCCCCCTCTACACCCCCCGGGAGCTGAGACACCAGCTGGAGGACTCCGGGGCCGAGACTCTGGTGATCCTGGACCACCTCCTCCCCCGCTTTTTGGAGGTGGAGCGGGAAACCCCGGTAAAGCGGGTGGTGGTCACCGGGATCCAGGACTTCCTCCCCTTCCCCAAAAACCTCCTTTACCCCTGGAAGGCGAGGCGGGAGGGCCTCCCCTTGGGCTTTCCCAAGCGGGAGGGCTTCCACGCCCTCACCGAGCTCCTGAAGCGTCCCCCCGCCGAGCCCCATCCCGTAGACCCGGAGGACCTGGCCCTCCTCCAGTATACGGGGGGCACCACGGGCCTCGCCAAGGGGGCCATGCTCACCCACAAGAACCTGGTGGCCAATGTCCTGCAGATTGACGCCTGGGACCCCACCTCCCGGGAGCTCCTGGGTAAGGGGGTGATGCTGGGAGCTCTGCCCTTCTTCCACGTCTACGGCATGACCGTGGCCATGAACTATGGCCTCTATTCGGGCTATAAGATCGTCCTCCTCCCGAGGCCCGAGATTCACGCCATCGTGGAAGCCATAGAGAAGCACCAGGTGACCCACTTCCCCGGGGTCCCCACCCTCTACGTGGCCTTCAACAACCTCCCCGGCATAGAGGGGCGGAAGGTGAAGAGCATCCGCATCTGCCTCTCCGGGGCGGCGCCCTTGCCCGTGGAGGTGGCCAAGCGCTTTGAGGAGATCACCGGGGCCAGGCTCATTGAGGGGTACGGCCTCTCTGAGGCGAGCCCTGTGACCCACTCCAACCCGGTGCTGGGCGAGGCCCGGAAGGGCTCCATCGGCCTCCCCCTCCCCAGCGTGGAGGCGAGGGTGGTGGACGAGGAGGGCCGGGAAGTGCCCGTGGGCGAGGTGGGCGAGCTCATCGTCAAGGGCCCCAACGTCATGAAGGGCTACTGGAACCGCCCTGAGGAGACGCAAAAAAGCCTAAGGGACGGCTGGCTCTTCACCGGCGACCTGGCCCGGATGGACCCGGACGGTTACTTCTACATCGTGGACCGCAAAAAGGACATGATCATCGCCGGGGGCTACAACGTCTACCCCAGGGAGGTGGAGGAGGTCCTCTACCAGCACGAGGCCGTCCAGGAGGCGGCGGTGGTGGGCGTCCCCGACCCCTACCGCGGGGAGACCGTGGCCGCCTTCCTCGTCCTCAAGCCCGAGTACCGGGGCCGGGTCTCGGAGAAGGACCTCGAGGCCTTCTGCCGGGAGCGCCTCGCCGCCTACAAGGTGCCGAGGCTTTGGGAGTTCCGGGAAAGCCTCCCCAAGTCGGGGGTGGGCAAGGTCCTCAAGCGGGAGCTCAGGGAGGCCTTTGCGAAGAAGAAGGCCTAGGCCCGGGCCCGGCGCACCGCCTCCCTGAAGGCCTCGAGGGCCCGGTCCACCTCCTCCTCGGTGGTGAAGCGGCCCAAGGAGAAGCGCAAGGAGGCCCGGGCCTCCAGGGGGGTGCGGCCGATGGCCAGGAGGACGTGGGAGGGCTCGAGGCTCCCCGCCGAGCAGGCCGAGCCCGAGGAGACCGCCACGCCCAACAGGTCCATGGCGAGGAGCAAGGCCTCCCCGTCCGCCCCCTTGACGGTGACGTTCACCAGCTTGGGGAGGCGCCTCGTGGGATGCCCGTTCAGCTCCACCCCGTCCACGGCGAGGAGGCCCTCCTCCAGGCGCCTCCTTAGGGCAAGGAGCCGGGGCGCTTCCTCGGGCAGGAGCCTCAGGGCCTTCTCCAGGGCCACGGCGAGCCCATGGGCCAGGACCGGGCTCTGGGTCCCCCCCCGCCTCCCCCCCTCTTGCTTGCCGGGCACCAGGGGGAAAAGCTCCACCCCCTGGCGCACGATCAAGGCCCCCACGCCCTTGGGCCCGTAGAACTTGTGGGCGCTCAAGGAGACCAGATCCGCCCCCACCTCGTCTAAGCGGAAGGGCACCTGGCCGATGGCCTGCACCGCGTCCGTATGGAAGAGAGCGCCGTGGGCGTGGGCTACCTCCGCCATCTCCCGCACGGGGTAGAGGGTGCCGAGCTCGTTGTTGGCGGTCATCACGCTCACCAAGAGGGTGTCGGGGCGCAGGGCCTCCCTCACCTGCTCGGGGTAGACGAGGCCATGGCGGTCAGGCCTGAGGCGGGTCACGGCGAAGCCCAGCCTTTCCAGAAGCCGCAGGGTGCCCAAGAGGGCGGAGTGCTCCACCTCCGTGCTCACCACGTGCCCCTTCCCCCGGGCCAGGGCCACCCCCAGGAGGGCCAGGGCGTCCGCCTCCGAGCCGGAGGCGGTGAAGACCACCTCCCGGGGGCGCACCCCCAGGAGGGCGGCCACCCGCTCCCGGGCTCCCTCCAGCACCCTTCGGGCCTCCTGGCCGAAGCGGTGGATGCTGCTGGGGTTGCCGTAGACCCCTTCCACCTGGCGCATGGCCTCCCGGACCTCGGGGTCCAGGGGGGTGGTGGCGGCGTAGTCCAGGTAGACCATCAGCTGGCGGGCTGAAGCTGGATCAGACGCTTGGCCTCAATGAGCTTCCGCTCCTCAATGAGGTCCTTTAGGGTGGTGCCCCCCAGCACCTGGCGCATGGCCAGGTCCACCCGCTTCCAGAGGAGCTCCGTGGAGCACTGCCCCACCTTGGCGCAGGACTCGGGGTCCTCAATGCAGGAGACGGGGGCCAGGCTGCCCTCGAGGGCCTCCACCACCTCCAAGGCGGTGACCTTCTCCGGGGGACGGGCCAGGCGGTACCCCCCCTTGGCCCCCCGCACGGAGCGGATGAACCCGGCGCGGCGGAGCTGGGCGGCGATCTGCTCCAGGTAGTGCTGGCTGATGCCCTGGGCCTCGGCCACCTCCTTGAGGGGTACCGCCCCAGGGGCGCGGAGGCCGATCTCCACCAGAGCCCTCAGGCCGTACTGGGCCTTCGTGGAAACCCACATGGGACCAGTATACACCTATTTCCCGCCCGAGAATCCGGTTTTAGCCAGGGCCAGGCCGAAGAGGAAGGCCTGGAAGAGGACCACGCTGGCCCCGCTCGGCCAGTCCAGGAGAAAGGAAAGGAGGAGCCCCCCCAGGGTGGAGACCACGGCGAGGAGAAGGGAGAGCCAGGTCATCTGGGCGAAGGTGCGGGAGAGGAGCCTGGCCGTGGCCCCGGGAATCACCAAAAAGGCGGCCACCAAGACGAGGCCTACCACCTTCACCGCCAGGACCAAGCTCACCGCCAGGAAGCCGGCGAGGAGGTAGTCGTGGAGGACCACGGGGAGGCGGTCGGCCAGGGCCAGCTCCCGGTCCAGGGTGGCGTAGGCGAGAGGCCCCCATAGGGGCAGGAAGGCCCCGGCGAAGAGGAGCATGAGGGCCACCGCCACCAGGTCTCCGGGGCCCACCGCCAGGAGGGAGCCGAAAAGGTACCCCATGGCGTCCCCCACATACCCCCGGGACTTGGCCAGGAAGATGGCCCCTAGGGCTACGGAGAGGGCGAAAAAGACGCCGATGGCCGTGTCCTCGGAAAGCTCCGTCCGCTCCTTGACGAAGGTGATGGCCAGGGCCACCAGGAAGGTGAAGGGAAGGGCGAACCAGAGGGGCTCCCCCCGCAGGAAAAGCCCCAGGCCCACCCCGGCGAAGGCCGCATGGGCGAGGCCGTCCCCCAGGAAGGAAAGCCGCCTCTGGACCACGAAGGGGGAGAGGAGGCCGGAAAGCAGGGCTAAGAGGACGCCCGCCAGAAGGGCCCTCTGGAAAAAGGGGTAGGCCAGGGCCTCAACCACGGCTCCCCTCCACGAAAAGGCCGTGGGCGTGCCCCAGGTGGCCGAAGGCCCGGCGCAGGCACTCCTCGGAAAGGGCCCGCTCGGGGGGGCCGAAGCCTACCACCCTTCGGTTCAGCACCAGGACGTGGCTCGCGTGGTGGGCCGCCTCCCAGTCGTGGGTGACCATGAGGACCGTAGCCCCCGAGGCCTTCTGATACGCCTCCAGGTGGCGGTAGAGGTCCACCTCCCCCACCCGGTCCACCCCCGTGGCGGGCTCGTCCAGGAGGAGGAGGCGGGGCCTGCGGATGAGGGCCCGGGCCAGGTAGACCCGCTGCAGCTGCCCTCCGGAAAGCCGTCCCAGGGGGCGGAAGGCCAGCCCCTCCGCCCCCACCTGCTCCAGCGCCCGAAGGGCCTCTTCCCGCTCCCGTGGGGAGAGGCGGAAGGGCCAGCGCCGCCTCAGGCCCGTGGCCACCAGCTCCAGGGCCAGGGCCGGGAAGGAGCGGTCAAAGGTCTTGATCTGGGGCACGTACCCGAACCAGAGGGGGTCGGCCTGGGCCAGGGGAAGGCCGAAGACCCGCACCTCCCCCCGGAAGGGCAGGAGGCCCAGGAAGGCCTTCAACAGGGTACTCTTCCCCGCCCCGTTCGGGCCCACGATGGCCACGAAGGCCCCTTGGGGCACCTCGAGGGAAACCCCTTCCAGGGCCTGGAATTCGCCCAAGCGCACGGAAAGGTGGCGGACCTCGAGGGCGAGCACATAATAACGATATGGCGTTCTCACTAAACCGTCAAGGCCCAGGGCCCGCCCCTTAGAAGCTGTGCTCGGGCCCGGGGAATACCCCCTCCCGCACCTCCTTTGCGTAGCGGGCCAGGGCCTCCTGGAGGAGCCTTCCCCCCTCCAGGTAGCGCTTGGCGAAGCGGGGCTGGAACTCCCCATAGAGGCCCACCACGTCGTGGAACACCAGGATCTGGCCGTCGGTGTGCGGCCCGGCCCCGATGCCCACGGTGTGGACGGAAAGCCTCTCCGTGATCTCTTTGGCCAAGAGGGCGGGAACCATCTCCAGGACCACCCCGTAGGCCCCGGCGGCCTCCAGGGCCAAGGCCCCCTTGAGGATCCTCTCCGCCTCCTCGGGGCGCTTCCCCTGGAGCCGGTAGCCCCCAAGCTGGCTCGCCGTCTGGGGGGTGAGGCCCACGTGCCCAAGAACCGGCACCCCGGAGCGGACCAAGCCCTGGACGATTTCCGCCACCTCCTCGCCCCCCTCCAGCTTCACCGCGTCCGCCCCGCCCTCCTTCAGGAGCCGCTCGGCGGCCCAAAGGGCCCGGTCCAGGGTGGCGTAGGAGAGGTAGGGAAGGTCGGCCACCAGGAAGGTGTCCGGAGCCCCCCGGCGGGCCGCCTTGGTGTGGTGGAGCATCTCCTCCAGGGTCACGGGGACCGTGGAGGCGTAGCCTAGGACCACCATGCCCAGGGAGTCTCCCACCAGGATGGCGTCCACCCCCGCGGCCTCGGCCAGGCGGGCCGTGGGGTAGTCGTAGGCGGTGAGGTAGACGAGCCGCTTCCCCTTGGCCTCGCGGAACGCCTTCACGGTGCGCACGGGAAAAGGCTATCATGAAAAGGCGTGGCCGTGCCCGAAGACCTCACCCTAAGGCCCAGGTCCTTGGACGAATACATCGGCCAGGAGCGGCTGAAGGCCAAGCTCTGGGTCTACCTCGAGGCCGCCAAGGCCCGGAAGGAGCCCTTAGAGCACCTCCTCCTCTCCGGGCCCCCGGGCCTCGGCAAGACCACCCTGGCCCACGTGATCGCCTACGAGCTCGGGGTCAACCTGCGCGTCACCTCGGGGCCGGCCATAGAAAAACCCGGCGACCTGGCCGCCATCCTGGCCAACTCCCTCGAGGAAGGGGACATCCTCTTCATTGACGAGATCCACCGCCTGAGCCGCCAGGCCGAGGAGCACCTCTACCCGGCCATGGAGGACTTCCAGATGGATATCGTCATCGGCCAGGGCCCAGCGGCCAGGACCCTGAGGCTGGAGCTCCCCCGCTTTACCCTCATCGGGGCCACCACCCGGCCCGGCCTCATCACCGCGCCCCTCTTGAGCCGCTTCGGCATCGTGGAGCACCTGGAGTACTACACCCCGGAGGAGCTGGCCCAGGGGGTGATGCGGGACGCCCGGCTCCTGGGGGTGGCCATCGCCGAGGACGCCGCCTTGGAGATCGGCCGGAGAGCCCGGGGCACCATGCGGGTGGCCAAGAGGCTCTTCCGTAGGGTGCGGGACTTCGCCCAGGTGGCCGGGGAGGGGACCATCACCCGGTCCAGGGCCCTGGAGGCCCTGGAGGCCCTGGGGGTGGACGAGCTCGGCCTGGAGCGGCGGGACCGGGAGATCCTCGAGGTCCTCATCGGCCGCTTCGGCGGGGGACCGGTGGGGCTCCAGACCCTGGCCACGGCCCTGGCCGAAGACCCAGGCACCCTGGAGGAGGTCCACGAGCCCTACCTCATCCAGCAGGGCCTCCTCAAGCGCACCCCCCGGGGCCGGGTGGCCACGGAAAGGGCCTACCGCCACCTGGGCTACCCGCCCCCTGTGGAACCCCTCCTATGATCCGGGCGACCCTGGAGGAGCTGGACCTGGGGGAGCTCCTGAAGGCCCTGGAGGTGGGCCGCAAAAGCGCCGTGGTGAGCTTCCAGGGGCGGGTTTACGGCCGGGTCCATCTCCTCTCCGGCCGTATCCTCTACGCCCGCACCGAACCCGGCCCCCACCTCGGGGAGTACCTCGTGCGCCTCGGGCACCTGAGCCTGGAGGAGGTCCAGTCCTTGGTGGAGCGCCAGGGGCAGGAAAACCCTGGCACCCCCCTGGGGGCCTTGGCCCTGGAGCTTGGGCTCATCGGGGAGGAGGAGCTGATGGAGGCCCTGCGGGCTCAGGTGCTGGAGGCCTTGGCCACCCTTTTGGGCGAGGCGGAAGGGGAGATCCGGGCCGAGCCCCTGGAGGCGGGGAGCCAGGTGGCCCTGCCCCAGACCCTGGACACGGGAGCCCTCCTCCTGGAGGCCGCCCGGCGCCTGGACGAGTGGCGGCGGGGGCGGGTGGACCCGGACGAGGTCCTCCACCTGGCGGAGGACCCCACCCGCCACCCCCTCTCCCCCGAGGCCTGGGGAGTTCTGGAGCTCCTGGACGGCGTGCGACGGGCGCGAAGCGTGGCCCTCCTGTCCGGCCTCCCCGAGGAGGAGGTCTACCATCTCCTGCACGAGCTGAAGGGCCGGGGCCTGGTGCGCCCCTCCACCCTGCTCGCCGAGGATCCTTTGGTGGTGATCCTGGCGGAAAGCGGCGTGGTGCGGAGGCTTCTCCTCTACCTCCTCGAGGCCCACCGCTACCGGGTCCTCCTCGCCCGGGACCTCGAGGGGCTGCTGCGGCTACTCAAGGAGCGGCCCAAGGGGGTCGTCCTCCAGGGGGAGAGGGCCCTCGAGGCGGCCCGGCGGGTCCGGGCGCAACCCGAGGGGAAGCTCGCCTCGGTCTACGTGGTGAGCGAGTCGCCTCCCGGCCTCCTCTACCGGCCCCTTAGGGTCCTCCACCTGCCCAAACCCCTAAGGGCCCAGGAGGTCCTAAAGGCCCTAGCCCCCTTGCGCAAGGGGGCTAGTTAGGCCGCCTTCCCTCCTTAAGGAGGGTCGCCGCCCGCTCCCGGTAGGCGAGGAGGGTCCCGTGCCACTCGTCCGCCGGGTGCACGTGGGGCAAGACCGCCTCCGCCCGGGCCAGGATCTCCTCGGGGGAGCGGTAGCCCAGCTGGGCCAGGGTGTCCACCACCATCTCCTGGGCCCCCACCCACTCCCGGCTGCCCTCCTCCGCCCGCTCCGCCGCCAGGCGGTAGTGGGCCAGGGCCTCCTCCAGCTGCATAAGGTCGTAGGCGATGTGGCCCAGGATGAGCTCCCCGGAGGCCTCGGCCCCCAGGCGCACCGCCTCCCGGGCCGCCGCCTCGGCCTCCCCGTAGCGCCCCTGGCGGTAGAGGGCTTCCGCCAGGTCCGCCAGAGCCTGGCCCAGGTAGGGGTAGTCCTCCTCCCGGAGGAGCTCCCTTAGGTAGCCTTCGGCCTCCACGTAGGCCCCCTGGTCCAACGCCGCCACCCCCAGCTCGTGGAGGACGTAGGGCCGCTCCGAGGCCTCGGCCCGCAGGAGGGCTTCGCGGTAGGCCTCCACCGCCTCGGCGTAGCGCCCAAGCTGCAACAGGGCCTGACCCGCCACCATGGGGGTACCGTAGGCCTTGTGGCCGCTTTCCTCCTCCTTCTCCAGGGCCTTCCTGGCCTCCTCCAGGGCCCGGTTGGGGTTCCCCAGGAGGAGGTGGGCCCGGGCCAGGAGGTAGTGGCGGGTGGCGGCGTCCTCGGGGCTCTCCTCCCCCAGGGCGGCCGCTTCCTCCAAAGCCTTAAGGGCCCGCTCTCCTTCCCCCGCCTCCACCCACATGGCGGCGGCGTCCAGAAGGAGCCAGTAGCGCTCCAGCCCCAGGGCGATCCCCGCCCCCTCCTCGTAGGCCGAGGCGGCCTCCCGGTGGCGGCCCAGCCGCTCCAGGGCCCTTCCCTTAAGCGCCTCCGCCCGCCAGGCCAGAAAGGCGGGAAGGCCGGGCCTCAGGGTCTTCAACGCCTCCTCCAACCTCCCCAGGTAGAAGAGGGCCTGGGCCTGGTGGTAGCGGGCCCGGGGGTCCTCGGTGGGGAGGAAGAGGGGGAGCACCTCCGCCTCCGGGCGCCCCTCCAGGGCCAGAAGCTCCCCCAGGAGGGCCCGGTAGAGGGGGTGGAACTCCAGCTCGCCCAGCTCGTAGGCCTCCTCCAGAGCCCGGTGGGCCTTCTCCAGCCCCTCCTCCCCGTAGAGGCTGTAGACCTCCGCCAGCAGAAGGAGGGCCTCCCTGGCCTCCTCCTTGCGGCCGAAGAGGGCTTTCCGGGTGAGGCGCTCTATGGCGCTGTCGTAATCCCCCTGGTGCAGGGCCTCGAGGACCCCCCTCATCGCCCCTACTATACCCCTTCGGCACCCCAAACTCCTGACCCGGCCCTGACACAAACCGGGCTAGACTGAAGGCGTGGCCACGGTGCTCCTGGTGGAGGACGAGCCCGCGGTCCGCCTGGGGGTGCGCCTGGCCCTGGAACGGGCGGGGCACCGCGTCCTCGAGGCCCCCACCGCCGGGGAGGCCTGGCCCCTCCTCAAGGAGGCGGAGGCGGTGATCCTGGACTGGGTGCTCCCCGACGAACCGGGCACCCGGCTCCTGGAAAGGATGCGCCAGGGCCCCTACCCCAACCTTCCCGTCCTCATGCTCACCGCCCGGGCCGAGGTGCGGGACCGGGTGGAGGGGCTTTCCCGGGGGGCCGACGACTACCTGGCCAAGCCCTTCGCCACGGAGGAACTCCTGGCTCGCCTCGAGGCCCTGCTGCGCCGGGCAGGGAGGCGGAAGCTCCTGAAGCGGGGCCCCCTCCTCCTAGACCTGGAGCGCAGGGAGGCCACCCTGGAGGGGAGGCCCCTCCCCTTAAGCCGGCGGGAGTTCGCCCTCCTCGCCTTCCTGGCGGAACGCCCGGGAAGGGTCTACACCCGGGAGGAGCTTCTGGAGGCCGTATGGGGGCAGGACTACCTCGGCACCCCCAGGACCGTGGACCAGCACATCCTGCAGCTCCGGGAAAAGCTCCGGGAAGACCCCAAGGCCCCCCGCTTTCTGGAGACGGTGCGAGGCGTGGGCTACCGCTTCCGGGAGGGGGCATGAAGGCCCTGGCCGAGGCCTGGGAGGAGGCCCTCGAGGGCCTGGTGGCCCACGAAGACCGCCACGTGGTCTACCTGAACCCCGCGGCGGCCAGGTTGCTCGGGGTGGCCCGGGAGAAGGTGATGGGCCGCCCCCTGCTCCTCGCCCTCAGGGATCACCGCCTCGAGGCCCTGGCCCTCCACGGGGGGGAAAGGCTTCTGGAGGTGCGGGACCGCCTCCTCCGGGTCAAGGCCCTTCCCGGGAGGCTCTACCTCCTGGACGAGAGCGAGGCCCAAAGGCGCCTCAGAACCCTGGAGGAGGCGGCGGAGACCCTGGCCCACGAGCTCCGGACCCCCCTCGCGGGGATGGGTCCCCTCCTGGAGGCCCTAACCCCCAGGACCCCGCAGGAAAAGGAGGTCCTGGCCCTCCTGCGGGCCGAGGTGGCCCGGCTCTCCCGCCTGGCGGAGGGCCTCTCCCCCGTCCGCCCCGGGCCCAGGCGTCCCGTGGTCCTCCTGGAGCTTTGGGGGCGCCTGGAGAGGCTCCTAGGGGAGAGGCTAAAGGGAAAGGAGGTGGAGGTCCACCTCCCCCACACCCTCGCCACCGACCCCGAGGCCCTCTTCCAGATCCTCTTGAACCTGCTGGACAACGCCCTCAAGTACGGCCGGGACCCCATCCGCCTCCTTTCGCGGCAGGAGGGGCCAAGGCTTGGCCTCGAGGTGCGGGACCGGGGAGGGGCGCTTCCCGACTACGAGGCCCTGTTCCTGCCGGGAAGGCGGGGCGTGGCCGAGGGGCGGGGCCAGGGGCTCGGCCTCTACCTGGTGCGCCGCCTGGCAAGGGCCCTGGGCGGGGAGGCCTACGCCCGGCGGGAAGGGGAGGAAAACGTCTTCGGCGTGAGCCTTCCCCTAGACTGAAGGCAGGGGGTCGTATGCGCGAAGCGTTGGACAAAGCCTTGAACCAACTGGTAGAGGAAAGCCTCCGGATGCTCTCCTTGGTGCGGCAGATGACCCAGGAGGCCACGGAGGCCTTGGTGGAGGGGGACCGGGCCAAAGCGGAGGAGGTGATCTCCCGGGACAAGGAGGTGGACGCCCTGGAGCTTAAAATTGAGAACCAGGCCATCGCCGTCATTGCCCGGCACCAGCCCGTGGCCTCGGACCTCCGCCTCATCTTCACCATCATCAAGGCCCTCACCGACCTGGAGCGCTCCGGGGACTACGCCGTGCACGTGGCCGAGGACGCCCTCTTCCTCTCCCAGGAGCCCCCGCTCAAGCGCTACGTCACCCTGCCCGAGATGGGGCGGCGGCTTCTCGCCATGATGGACATCCTGGGCAAGGCCGTGGCGGAGCGGGACGCGGAGCTTGCCCGCCAGGTTCTGGCCATGGACGACCAGGTGGACGGCCTCTACGAGGAGGTGACCCGGGAGCTCGTCACCTACATGATGGAGGACCCCCGTACCCTCACCAAGGCCCTGACCCTCATGCGGGTGGCCCGGAGCTACGAAAGGCTCGGGGACCACCTGGAGAACATCGCCGAAAGGGTCATCTACTGGCTCACCGGGGAGGTATACAAGGCCCCGGAGGACGTTGACTAGGCTACTCCGCCTCCGCCTCCTCCGCCCCCTGGCGGCGGCCCGCCTTCCACTCCAGGCCAGCACAGATGAAGTCCAGAAGGTCTCCGTCCAGGACGTTCTGCGGGTCAAAGCGCATGAGACCGGTGCGGTGGTCCTTCACGTACTGCTTGTCCAGGACGTAGCTCCGGATCTGGCTCCCCCACTCTATGGGCCGTACCTCGCCCCGGAGCTTCTGGAGCTCCTCCTGCTTCCTCCGCCACTCCAGCTCAAAAAGCCTGGAGCGGAGGACCTTCATGGCCAGCTCCTTGTTCTTGATCTGGCTCCTCGTGGTCTGGCAGGTGACGGTGATGCCCGTGGGCAGGTGGACGATGCGCACCGCCGAGTCCGTGGTGTTCACCCCTTGGCCCCCGTGGCCCTGGGAGCGGAAGACGTCTATGCGCAGGTCCTCGGGCCGGATCACCACCTCCACGGTGTCGTCCACCTCGGGCATGACCTCCACCCCGGCGAAGGAGGTGTGGCGGCGGCCCGAGGCGTCAAAGGGGGAGGGGCGCACCAGGCGGTGGACCCCCGCCTCGGGGGAAAGGAGGCCGTAGGCGTTTTCCCCCTTGATGAGGATCTGGGCGTAGTCCAGACCCGCCTCGGGCCCGGGCTTCAGGTCCACCACCTCCACCTCAAAGCCCTGCCGCTCGGCGAAGCGGGTGTACATCCGGAATAGCATCTCCGCCCAGTCGCAGGCCTCGGTGCCCCCGGCCCCGGGCTGGATGGTCAGGATGGCGTTCTTCTCGGCGTGGGGGAAGGTGAGGAGGGTCTCGTGGTAGAGGGCTTCCAGCTTCCTCGAGGCCTCCTCCAGCTCGGGCCTCAAGGCCTCCCGCTCCTCGGCCGGAAACTCCTCGTAAAGCTCCAGAAGCCCCTGGAGGTCGCTTTCCAGGGAGCGGAAGGTGTCCACGGTGCGCCGGAGGCGGGCGGCCTCCCGGCTTACCTTGCGGGCCTCCTCCGGGTCCTGCCAGAGGGCAGGGTCCTCCAGCCTCCGGTCCAGTTCCTTAAGGCGGGCCTCCTTCCCGGGGATGTCAAAGATACCCCCGGAGGCCGGCCAGGCGTTCGCGCAAGAGCTCCAGGTCCATACCGCCCCCAGTATAGGGAAGTGCGAGGTGCGATACAAGCACCCTTACGTCTAATAGGCTAAAGATGTATGATAATTATGCTATGGAGTTGGAGAAGCTGGCCGCCAACCTGCAAGAGGCCTACCCCCAGGGCCTGCCGGGGGAGCGGGAGGCCCTGGTGACCCTCTTGCTGCAGCGGGGCCTGCCCCGGCCGGAGGCCCAGGGCTACGCCCACTTCCTTCCGGGCGAAAGGCCCCGCTGGGCCTTCACCCGCCGCCCCGTGGACCTCAAGGCCCTCATGCGGGCCCTGGACCAGGAATACCCCGAGTTCGTTGGGGAGGGGGACGAGGAGGAAGAGGCCCTGGCCTTCCTTGCCCTCCGCCTCGAGGGGGACCGCCAGGTGGCCAAGGAGGTGCTCGATGCCCTCCGGGCCGCGGGCTACGTGGAAAAGGCCTACCGCCCCGAGCGGGTGCGGGACCGCCTCCTGTTCCGCTTCCCCGAGGCCCTGCGCCTCTACGCCTAGGCGCGCGGGCTCAGTCCGCCGCCAGGGCCAAGGAGGTCTCCTCCAGACTTACCCTGGCCCCCAAGGCCTGGAGGCGCTCCCCCAGATCCTCGTAGCCCCGCTCCAAGAAGTACACCCCCTCAATCTCGGACACCCCTTCCGCGCTCAAGGCGGCCACCACCAAGCTCCCTCCAGCCCGGATGTCCAGGGCCTTCACTTGGGCCCCGCGCAGGCGCTTCCCGCTGATCAAGAGGGTCCGGTCCCGTAGGTAGAGCTCCGCCCCCATCCTCGCCAGCTCCCCCACATGGGTGAAGCGGTCGGGGTAGACCCGATCGGTCACCGTGCTCTGGCCGGGGACCGTGGCTAGGTAGGCGGTGACGATGGGCTGGAGGTCCGTGGGGAAGCCGGGGTACTCCCGGGCCTCCACGTGGAAGGGCTCGGGGTCCGGGGTGGCGGTGAAGCGCACCCAGTCCTGGCCTACCTCCACCCGGTGGCCGGCCTGGCGCAGCTTGTCCAGGAGGGCATCCAGGTGGTCCGGGCGCACCTCGCTTAAGGTGAGCTCCCCCCGGGTTGCCGCCGCGGCCAGGAGGTAGGTGCCCGCCTCAATCCGATCCGGGATGATCCGGTAGGTACCCCCACCGAGGCGCTCCGCCCCCCTCACGTGCAGGATGGCGCTCCCCAGGCCCCGCACCTCCACGCCCAGCATCCGGAGGAACCGGCCCAGGTCCTCCACCTCGGGTTCCATGGCCGCCTGAACCAAGGTGGCCTCGCCCCCCAGGGCCACGGCCAACATGGCCTGCTCCGTGCCCCCCACCGTGGGCAGGTCAAAGACCACGCGCCCCGAGAGGGGGCGGACCCTCCGCGCGTAGAAGGTTCCTTCCTCCTCCACCACCTCGGCCCCCAGGGCCCTCAGGGCCTTCACGTGCTGGTCCACGGGCCGAACCCCGAAGGCGCAACCCCCCGGAAGGGAGATCCGCCCCTCCCCTACCCGGGCGAGAAGGGCCCCCCACACGATGAAGCTGGCCCGCATCTGGCCCACGAGCTCGTAGGGGGCGTGGGCGCTTTGGATCTCTGGGGTGTGGAGGTGGAGGGTACGCCCTTCCCAGGCGTACCGGGTACCCAGGTGGGCGAGGAGCTCCAGCATCACCTCCACGTCCCTGAGCCTGGGCACCTCCACCAGGGTGATGGGCTCAGGGGTCAGGAGGCTTGCAGCCAGGATGGGCAAGGCGGCGTTCTTGGCAGGGTAGACCCGGAGTTCCCCCGAAAGGGGAAGCCCGCCCTCCACGCGCAGGATCCTTCTGGTGCCCTTCCCCGGGTCCGTAGGCATCATACACACCTTACTCAAGGTGAGGATAAGGACCCTCAACCCCATTGTCAAGCGGATGCGTTTTCTGCTACACTCTAGCCCCAAGGGGCGTATGCCGAAGAAGGAGAAAAAGCGGCTTCAGGTGGTGATCTCCGAGGAGCAGGATGCGCTCCTCACCCGGGCGGCCTACGCCCTTTCCAGCCCGGAGCGCCTGGTGTCCAAATCCGAGGTGGTGCGCCTGGCCATCGCCAAGATCGTCCAGGAGCTAGAGGAGGGCAAGGAGGAGCTGGCCGAACTCCTCAAGCGCCTGGAAGAATAAAATGGCCGGCATGGTCCTGGGCGGCCGGTACCGCCTCGAGGCCCCCTTGGGTTCCGGGGGCATGGCGGAGGTCTTCCGGGCGGTGGACGAACGCCTGGGGCGCAGGGTGGCGGTGAACCCCCTCCACCCCCGGGCCCTCCCCCCGGAAAGGGAGCGCTTCTTCCTGGAGGTCCGGGCCCTCTCCCGCCTCTTCCATCCGGGCATCGTCCAGGTCTTGGACCTGGGGGAGGAGGAGGGGCGGCCCTACTTCGTCATGGAGCTGGTGGAGGGAGGGACCTTTGACCGCTTGGGCCCCTTTGAGGAAGGGCCGGAAGGGGAGCGCATCCTGAAGGCCGCCCAGATGGTCATGGAGGCCCTGGCCCACCTCCACGCCCAGGGCATCCTCCACCGCGACCTCACCCCCAAGAACATCCTCCTCACCCGGGAGGGCTACCCGAAGGTCATGGACCTGGGCCTGGCCTACCTCCTGCAGGAGAGCCGCCACCTCACCCGCACCGGCTACACCCTGGGTACCCCCCTATACATGGCCCCCGAGCAGGCCAAGGGGTTGCCCCTCACCCCCAAGGCGGACCTCTACAGCTTCGGAGCCGTTCTCTACCGTACCCTCACGGGAAAGCCTCCCTTTGAGGGGGAAAACGATCAGGCCATCCTCTTCCAGCACGTCTACGAGGCCCCCAGGCCCCCGGAGGCCCTGAACCCCGCTGTGCCCAAGGGGGTGAGCGAGGGAGTGCTGGGCCTTCTGGCCAAGCACCCTGAGGAGCGCCCCTCCCATCCCACCCTTTTCCAGGGCCCCCTCTTGGACTTTCAGAGCCTGCGCCTCGCCACCCCCCGGGCGGGGGCGAGCCGGTCGGGCCACTACCCCACGGCCCCCGACCCCCGCCGCCTCAGCCTCAGGGGCAAGCTGGAGCTGGGAGGGGAGGCCGGATGGCCGGGGGAGATGGTCTACGCGGGAGGGCGGGTCTACCTGGGGGTGGGGCAGGGCCTGGCGGAGGTGGACCTCCTCACAGGGGAGGTGCGCCAGCAAAGCCTCCCCGAGGCGGTTTCCGCTCCTCCGGTGGTCCGGGGCGGGGTGTACGTGGGGTGCTGGGACGGGAAGGTGCGCCGTTTCCGGGGACGGGTTCTGGAGTGGAGCGCGGAGACCGGGGCCGAGATCACCGCCGCCCCCTTGGTCCTAGGCCCCAGGGTCTACGTGGCAAGCCGGGACGGGACCCTTTACGCCTACGAAAAGGACCAGCCCCTCTTCCGCTTCCACGCCGGAGGCCACCTCTCCGCGAGCCCCACCTTCTACCGGGGACTCCTCTTCGTAGGGGGGGAGGACGGCTGGCTCTACGCCCTGGACCCGGAGAACGGGGCCTTGCGCTACAAGGTGAGGACGGGGCCGGTCCATGTGCCCGTGGCCGCCTATGGGGGGGTTCTCTTCATCCCCACCTGGGAGGGAACGGTGTACGCCTTTGACCCCCTGACCCGGGAAACCCTTTGGAGCGCGGAGCTGGAAGGGGAGATCTGGGGCGGGCTGGCCCTGGACGAGGAGCGGGTCTACGTGGCCGCCTGGGACGGGGTCTTAAGGGCCCTGGAGCAGGCCACGGGGGAGGAGGCGTGGAGCCTCGAGGTGGGCAAGGTGACCGCGGGCCTCGTCTACGCCGCGGGGCACCTCTTCCTGGCCACGGAGGAGGGCCGCCTGCTGGCCGTGGACCGCCGGGGCCAGGTGGTGTTTGAGGCCACGGGCCTGGGGCCGGTGCAGGTGCCACCCCTCCCCCTTCCCGAGGAGGTGCTGGTGGTGAACCTGGCCGGACGGCTTTACCGCTTTGGCGTAGGATGAGGCCATGGAGGCCATCCACACCGAGAAGGCCCCCCGGGCCGTGGGCCCTTACTCCCAGGCGGTGCGGGCCGGGGGGCTCCTCTTCGTCTCCGGCCAGATCCCCCTGACCCCCGAGGGCACCCTGGTGGAAGGGGGGATCCGGGAACAGACCGAGCAGGTCATGGAGAACCTAAAGGCCATCCTGGAGGCCGCAGGCGTGGGCCTTTCCCAGGTGGTCCAGACCACCTGTTTCCTGGCGGACATGGAGGAGTTTTCCGCCTTCAACGAGGTCTACGCCCGCTACTTCACCCCGCCCTATCCGGCGCGGGCCACGGTGGCGGTCAAGGCCCTGCCCCGGGGGGTGCGGGTGGAGGTGGCCTGCATCGCCCTGGCGGAATAGCGCACCCTTGCAGAGAAGCGTAGAATGACGGCATGACCGGGGCCGAGGAGAGCCAGCTTCTTGAGTTGGAGGAGCGGTTCCGCGGAGGGGACGTGCGCGCCCTGGCCCGGGCCCTCACCCTGGCGGAGTCGGGCCACCCCCTGGGCCAGGCCCTCCTCAAACGCCTGCGGGGCCGGGGACAGGCCAAGGTGGTGGGGGTGACGGGAAGCCCCGGAGCGGGGAAGAGTACCCTCACCGACCGGCTCATCCTCGAGGCGCGCAGGCGGGGAGAACGGGTGGGGGTCTTGGCCGTGGACCCCTCCAGCCCCTTCACCGGAGGGGCCATCCTGGGGGACCGCATCCGCATGATGCGCCACCACCAGGACCCCGGGGTCTTCATCCGCTCCATGGCCTCGAGGGGGGCCCTGGGGGGGCTTGCCGGGGCCACGGTAGCCGCCCTAAACCTTTTGGAGGCTTTCGGCTTTGACCGGATCTTCGTGGAAACCGTGGGCGTGGGCCAGAGCGAGGTGGACATCGCCCGGGTGGCGGACACCACCCTCCTCGTCCTCACCCCGGCGGCGGGGGACGCGGTCCAGGCCTTCAAGGCGGGGGTGATGGAGATCGCCGACCTTTTCGCGATCAACAAGTTTGACCTCCCAGGAGGGGAGCGCCTCATCCAGGAGCTCAAAGGGGCCCTGGAGCTCTCCCCTCCCAGGCCTGGAGGCTGGCATCCCCCCATCTACCCCACGGTGGCGGCCACGGGAGAGGGGGTGGAGGCCCTCTTTGAGGGGCTGGAGGCCCACCACCGCCACCTGGTGGAACACGGGCTTCTGGCTGCCCAGCGCTTGGAGCGGGCCCGGTTTGAGGTGGAAAGCGTCATTCAGGACTGGGGCCGGCGCAAAACCCAGGCGGCCGAGGCCCTGGTGGCCCGGGTGGCCAAGGGCGAGCTTTCCCCCGAGGAGGCGGCCCTAACCCTGCTTCGACCGGAGGCGTAGAAGGGCCTTGCGTAGCATCTCCCGCTCGTTGGCGTAGGAAAGCCGGTCCAGGGCCTCGGCGGCCGGGAGGAAGTAGGCGGCCTCCA